>NZ_JBTMXB010000155.1:0-509 GCF_054489405.1 Mesorhizobium sp. A623 | reverse complement strand
TGACCTTAGACCCTAAACTTCCTCCATGTTTTGGTAGAGTCCGCCCACTTTTGGAGACGGACAATGAAGCGCAGCAGGTTTACGGAAGAGCAGATTATCGGGATGATCAAAGAGCAGGAGGCCGGGATGCCGACTGCGGAGGTCTGCCGCAAGCACGGCGTTAGCAGTGCCAGCTTTTACAAGTACAAGGCGAAATACGGCGGCATGGACGTCTCTGACGCCCGGAAGCTGAAGGCCCTCGAAGATGAGAACGCCAAGCTTAAGAAGCTGTTGGCCGAGTCGATGCTGGACATCGCCATTTTGAAGGATGTTGCTGCAAAAAAATGGTAACGCCCGACGCGAAGCGGGAGGCTGTGGCTCATGCCTGTCAGATGCATGGTTTGAGCCAGCGGCGGGCGTGTAATGTGCTTGGAGTGGATCGGACGAGTGTCCGTTACCGAAGCATTCGACCTGATGATCAATTTCTGAGAGACGCCATGAAGGCAGTAGCCGCGGAACGACGCCGGTTT
>NZ_JBTMXB010000154.1:0-510 GCF_054489405.1 Mesorhizobium sp. A623 | reverse complement strand
AAACTGCTGGTCCCCATCATGGCCTCCTTGCCTCAAATTTAGGGAGGAAGGCGTCCACAAATCTAGGGGCTATTCACAGATCGCTGTCGGGTGTTAGGCTAACGAGCATTCGACCACCCGACTTCATAGCGTCGATAAGACATTTTCCTCTATAATCAGACGTATAGCGCCTCAATTTCGTGACATTCTTTAGCGTTATTGCATCTGGCTTTCGAGTCGACCCCTATTTCATCAGATTGCGCCCCTGAAGCCCTTTCCAGGGCAGAGGAGGTTTACTATGTCCACGCTTCGTTTCTGCTCATCATGTGCAGCACCCCGCCCGCATGCGGCGGCTCGGTGCCCATGGTGCCAGCGCAAATACGACATGTTGCGGGGACTGCCGGAAAACCTGTTTGGTTCGCTACGCGGAGAGAGACAGGCCAAGCAAGCCTTAGCCTAAGCCGCGCAGAAGGTGATCCACTCGCTTCCGCTACTCGTGATAAAAGGCGGCCCGCAAGAGCCGCCTTTCCA
>NZ_JBTMXB010000153.1:0-518 GCF_054489405.1 Mesorhizobium sp. A623 | reverse complement strand
GCCCTTCCACACCGTTGGTCATTCAACCCGCACGCTGGAGGAATTCGTCGGCTTGCTGCGGATCGCGAATGTTGTGCTGGTCGTGGACATAAGAACCGTACCAAAGTCGCAGACCAATCCGCAATATAACAAGGAAACGCTCCCCGGCAGCCTGGCTACGTTCCAGATCGCCTATGAGCCCATTGCGGAACTGGGCGGGCTGCGCGGTAAGGCCAAGTCCGTGCCGTCCGACGTGAACGGGTTCTGGGAAAACCAGAGTTTCCACAATTATGCCGACTACGCGCTCTCGGACAGCTTCCGCCTCGGCCTTGATCGGCTCACCGCTTTGGGACACGAGCGACGATGTGCGATGATGTGTTCCGAAGCCGTCTGGTGGCGCTGCCATCGGCGTATCGTCGCCGACCATCTTATCGCGCACGGCGAGAACGTCTTTCATCTGATGGGGCGCGATAGGATAGAAACCGCACACTTGACCGAAGGCGCGTGCATTCAGCCGTCGGGCGTGGTGGTCTATCCAC
>NZ_JBTMXB010000152.1:0-541 GCF_054489405.1 Mesorhizobium sp. A623 | reverse complement strand
TTGCGGCGTACCGCGTCGATGTTCTGTTCGCTCTCGCGCACCAGCCCCTCGGAGCCGCGCTTGTAGCCGAGCAGTCGGCCCTCGATCTCGATCTCGCCGCTCGTATATTCCTCGAGGAAGCTGGCGCAGCGCAATAGGGTGCTCTTGCCCGATCCCGAGGGGCCGATGATGCAGACGACCTCTGAGAGGTTGATGTCGAGTGAGATACCGGACAGGGCAGCGAATGTGCCGAAATCCTTGGTGAGGTTCCGTATCTTGATGACGGGCTCGGTGGTTTCAGTGGCCATCGTTTGTTCCCAATTGGTGGTTGGCGGGCCTAGAACCGCACCCGGCGCTCAACGTATTTGCCAAGCTGCGCGACTGCTTCGACCAGCAGCCAGTAGAGCAGGGCGGCGGCGAGATAAGGTTCGATGACCGCATAGGTCTCGTTGACGAACTGCGTGGTGTTCTTGGTCAGCTCGGCGACGGTGATGATGGACAGCACCGCGGATTCTTTGATGAGGATGATGATCTGGTTGACCATCGGCGGGGTGATCATGAC
>NZ_JBTMXB010000151.1:0-542 GCF_054489405.1 Mesorhizobium sp. A623 | reverse complement strand
TACAGCAGGCCCTTTTAATTTCGCACCAGCGAGAGGCACGGCGGAAGGCGGCTTAGTTCAGAGGCGGCCCGATCAGGGATGGGGTCGATCTATTGCGGCAGTTAATTTCTTTCTCTGTCGGGTGGTAAAGGCGCCCCGATGCAGTGTTCCTTCATCCAGGGCGCCCGCCGGATCAGTCGATGATGTGTACGACCTTGCGGGTTTCCGGCTCGATCAGAACGGTGCGGCCGTCCATGACGACATACTGATACTTGGTATCCAGCGTGTTTTCGGCAAGCTCACCCGGCTTGAGGATATCCGGGATGATCGCCCCGACTGCCAGTTCAAAGTTGGATGGACGGTCAACGACTACCGGGTTGGTTTTCACGTATTCACGGACCACGATCTCCTGTTCGGGGGAGACTATGACCGTTTGGGCAGCCGCGAATGCGGTTCCCGCGAGAAGGATGGTGATAGCAAGCGTGTTGCGTAACATCATTTCAATATCTCCTGGGTTTACGTGCACCAACCGTTCGCGAGCGAAACGGTTCCGTACACGTGGC
>NZ_JBTMXB010000150.1:0-544 GCF_054489405.1 Mesorhizobium sp. A623 | reverse complement strand
AGAGTCGGACTCGAAAAGGCTTCAACTACATCCATATCTTGCAAGGCGTCTGGTGAGCATGCGGATATGGGCGATGGTTATCCATGCTTGTGCTGACGCGATGGATTTCTCGAAGTCCTTTGCCAGCCTGCGGCATCGACCCAGCCACGCGAACGTCCGTTCGACGACCCAACGGCGCGGCAGGATTTCAAAACCCTTGGCCTTGTCAGAACGCTTGATGATTTCGAATGTCCATCTGCCGATTTTCTGCAGCCGCTTCCGCAGTTTCGGACCTGCATAGCCTCCGTCGGCAAAGACATGCAGCAGCCATGGCCATCTGTGGCGGATGGATTTCAGCAAATCAGGTGCGCCGTCGCGATCCTGTATATCGGCGCTATGCACCGCGAGGCCGACCATTAATCCGAGGGTATCGACGATGATATGACGCTTGCGCCCTTTGATCTTCTTGCCCGCATCAAAACCCCGGATACCGCCGCTTTCCGTGGTTTTGACGCTCTGGCTGTCGATCACACCGCCCGTTGGAGAGGCTTCCTTTCCCTCCAGT
>NZ_JBTMXB010000015.1:0-109341 GCF_054489405.1 Mesorhizobium sp. A623 | reverse complement strand
GAAAAGCAGGCCGCATGACGCCACAAATCAATCTCCGGATTCTCCAATAGGCTGGAGGAAACACGGGTCTCAGGTCAATCCCGATGGCGGCTTAACTAGGCAGAAACCCACTTAGCGATACCTCAGAAACTGTTCAAACAAACAGAGCCACCTCTGCTTGCGGCAGATCCGGTTCTCCGCAAATCCCTCCCAACCCGTTGGGGGGACGGGCGGGAGGGGCCGTCTTGAGGCCGGGGAGGGCCGGACGGATTGCTTTCGAGCAATGCCTATCGACGGGCGCGAACCCGTCAAAGCAGCATCAATTGCGCATTCTCCTTCACCGACGCGACGAACTGGTCGGTCCGCAGCGTTCGCCTTTCCACATTCAGGCCGAGCCGCTTGGCGGCAATCTCGAAGCGCCGGCCGATCTGCCAGGCATAGGGACCGGCGCCCTTCATGCGCTTGCCCCACTCCGAATCGTAATCCTTGCCGTCGCGCATCGAGCGGATCAGCGACATGACATGCCGGTAGCGATCCGGGTAATGGCGCAGCAGCCAATCCTTGAAGATCGGCGCCACTTCCAGCGGCAGGCGCAGCACGACATAGCCCGCCTCGCGCGCGCCGGCGGCCCGCGCCGAGTCCAGGATGCGCTCCATCTCCGGATCGGTAAGACCGGGGATGATCGGCGCGACCATCACAGAAGCCGGGATGCCCGCATCTGAAAGCTGCCTTATCGCTTCCAGCCGCTTGGTCGGGGTCGAGGCGCGCGGTTCCATCGTGCGCGCCAGCATGCGGTCCAGCGTCGTCACCGACAGCGCCACCTTGGCTAGTCCGCGCTCGGCCATGCGCGCCAGAATGTCGATGTCGCGGGTGACCATTGCCGACTTCGTCACGATGCCGACCGGGTGGCCGCGCGCCTCTAGCACTTCGAGGATTTCTCGCATGATGCGGTACTGTTTCTCGATCGGCTGGTAGGGATCGGTATTGGTGCCGATGGCGATGGTGCGCGGCTGGTAGCCTTCCTTCGACAATTCCTTGTCCAGCAGGCGCGCGGCGTCCGGTTTGGCGAACAGCTTCGATTCGAAATCCAGTCCCGGCGAAAGACCCATGAAGCTGTGCGTGGGCCGTGCGAAGCAATAGACGCAGCCATGTTCGCAACCGCGATAGGGATTGATCGAGCGGTCGAAGGAAATGTCGGGAGAGGAGTTGCGCGTGATGATGGTGCGCGGCTTTTCCACCTGAACCTCCGTCTTGAACGGCGGCAATTCCTCCAGCGATTCCCAGCCATCATCGAAGACATGACGGCTGACCGGCTCAAAGCGGCCCGACGGATTGATCCCGGCTGCACGGCCGCGATTGCGGTCCGGCCGCACCCGCATTCCGCTCTGTTCGATCATCGCATTGGCCATCTCTGCTCTTCCAACCCCAAAGGCTGCAATGTCCGCGCGCGCGATCTGTTCCATTTTCGCCCTCTCGAAAGGGTTGTCTTCTGTTTGGCGAATCGCTGTTATCATGAAATTATTCCTATCCCTGACATGAGAACAAATCAAGAACTTTAACTCGAAGCTAGCGCCGCGCACGCCCTTCGGCTATGCGGGACGCATGCTCAGTGTGATTATCGAGACGGAAAATGACGAGGAGGGGCTGGCGCGCACGCTTGCCTCGCTGGTCGGCGGCTCGGTCGAGGGCGTCGTGCGCAAGGTGATCGTTTGTGACAAGGGCTCGACGGACCGAACGCGCGAAATAGCCGATCATGCGGGCTGCGTCCTGGTGGCAGGCGGGCTTTCGGCGGGCCTGGACACGATAAGCGACGAATGGGTGCTGCTGCTTGAGCCGGGCGCACGGCTTGCCGAAGGCTGGACCGAAAGCGTGGTCGGGCATGCGGCAAGACTGAAGGCGAGCGCACGGTTTTCAAGGGCAAAGGGCAGCCGGGCACCGTTCTTGTCGCGCCGCTTCTGGCATCCGCATGCGCTCGCTCAAGGGCTTTTGATCCTCAAGCGGCAGGCAGTCGTATTGTCGAAGAGAGCCTCCACCGCAGAGGCCCTTGCGCGGGGGCTGGCCGTAAGGACGCTGCGGGCCGAAATCTGGCCGGCCGCGCCGAAGTAAAGCGGCGGACTATCCGCTTATCGCGGCTGCCTCACCAGGCCCACTCGCCTTTGCCCAGCACGGCGACCGCATCGGCGATGCGGCTGAA
This sequence comes from Mesorhizobium sp. A623, assembly GCF_054489405.1. Classification (NCBI taxonomy): domain Bacteria; kingdom Pseudomonadati; phylum Pseudomonadota; class Alphaproteobacteria; order Hyphomicrobiales; family Phyllobacteriaceae; genus Mesorhizobium; species Mesorhizobium sp. A623. The sequence goes on along the minus strand of NZ_JBTMXB010000015.1, from coordinate 107,168 downwards.
GCTTTCACGCGCCCGGCCCACGCTATGGCGCGCACGCAGATAGCCGTGAACCAGGCCGGGTTCTTCATGCCAGAAAGCCTTGCCGCCGGCGGCAAGCAGGCGCACGCCATAGGCTTCGCCATCGCTCGACAGCGGGTCGCATTGGGCTGTGATGATGACGGTCGGCGGTAGGTCGGCGAAATCCACATCCTTCAGCGGTGTATAGGTGATGTCGCGGGAGACATCGGCGCCGCCGGTGCGGGCGTCCTTGTAGAATTCAAGGTCTCGCAAGGTCAGCATTGGCGCTTCGGCGTGGGTCACATAAGAGCCCTTCGTCTGGTCGCCGCCAAGACCGGGATAGATCAGCACCTGTCCGATCGGAGGGCGGCGGTGCCCGCGCTTGGCGTGGGACACGGCAGCCGTCAGATTGCCGCCGGCGCTGTCGCCACACAAAAGGACCGGCTGCGTATATGTTGCCAGCGCCCATTGGAACGCCGCCAGCGCATCGTCGAAGGCGGCGGGATGCAGATGTTCCGGCGCGAGGCGGTAATCGACCGACACGACCTCATAGCCGGTGCGGGCGCAAAGCTCGGCGCAGACATCGTCATGGCTGTCGAGGCCACCGAGGATGAAGCCACCGCCGTGAAAATAGAGAACGATGGTCGCCGGTGATTGGCTGCTTTTATAGATGCGGATCGGAATTTCGTGCGCCGGCGTGGCAATGGAAGTCGTCTGCGCGCTGACGCCGTCCGGGTAGCCGGCGAAGAATTCCCGACACATGCGGTCGTAAATCTCGCGCTGCCGGGCAATCGTGTAGTCGACCGTGTCGGGCGGATAATAGGAATTGGTGCGCTCGATGAAGGCCCAGGTTTCCGCATCGATGAGTTTCTTATAGTCGGTCATGGTCGATAGATTTGCGCTCCGTCGCGCCCCCCTCTGGCCTGCCGGCCATCTCCCCCGCGAGGGGGGAGATCACCTGGCCGCGCCTCTTCCGTTCATTCTGCAACTTTGGAAGTTGGCGGGGACACCCGAGCGCATGATCTCCCCCCTCGCGGGGGAGATGGCCGGCAGGCCAGAGGGGCAACGTAGAGCGCTGTCATTTCCGCTGAAGCCCTACTTCCCCTTCCAAACCGGCTCGCGCTTTTCCGCGAAAGCGCGAAAACCTTCCATATTGTCGTCGGAGCCATAGAGCGCGTCCACCGTCGGCAGCTGCCTTCTCGTCACCTTGTTCATGGCGTCCTGGAAGGTCAGCGCTTCGGCCACGCGCGCCGTCTCCTTGATGGCGGCGAAGACCAGCGGTGGACCGCCTGCCAGCAGGCGCGCTATCTCCCAGACACGCTCCTCGAGCTTGTCGGCGGGCAGCACCTCGTTGACCAGACCCCAGCGATGCGCTTCCGCCACATCCATCCAGCGGCCCGTGAGCAGAAGGTCCATGGCGACGTGATAAGGAATGCGCTTGGGCAGCTTGATCGTCGCCGCGTCCGCCAGCGTGCCGGCTTTGATTTCCGGCAGCGCGAAGGACGAGTGGTCCGACGCGAAGATGAGGTCGCAGGACAGCGCTAGCTCAAAACCGCCGCCGACCGCCATGCCGTTGACGCAGGCGATGACCGGCTTGTTGAGATCGCGCAGTTCCTGCAGGCCGGCAAAGCCGCCGACGCCATAGTCACCATCGACCGCGTCGCCGCCGGCAGCCGCCTTCAAATCCCAGCCGGCGCAGAAGAATTTTTCTCCCGCCGTTTTCACGATGGCGACGCGCAACTCGGGATCGTCGCGGAAGGCGCGGAACGTCTCGCCCATCAGCCGCGAGGTTTTCAGGTCGATGGCGTTGGCCTTGGGCCGGTCGAGCGTGACTTCGAGGATCGAGCCCTCGCGGCGCGTGGTGATGACGTCAGACATTTTCTTTCTCCCCAAGAACCAGTAACGCGTCGGCGATCCAGGCGCCCTTGCCCTGCGCGCAGACGATGAGCGGGTTGATATCCAGTTCTTCCAGCGCGTCGGCATGCTTTCCGACGAACGCGGTGATGCCGGCAATGGCGTCGATGGCCGCCGCGAGATCGGCTTTTTCCCGGCCGCGATAGCCGTCGAGCAGCGGAAACAGTTTTAGGCCTAGCAATGCGCTCTCGATGTCGTCGCGCGTAGCTGGCAACAGCAGCGTGGCACTGTCCTTCAGCAGTTCGACCAGCACGCCGCCGCTGCCCAGCGTCATCGTTGGGCCGAAGACCGGATCGCGGGTAAAGCCGACGATCAGTTCGGCCACACCGCCCTGAACCATTCGCTCGACATAGAGGCCGGTACCGAGGCCGATCAGCCGATGTGCCGCCTCGCGCACCGCGCCTTCATCGCGCAGATTGAGCACGACCGCGCCGAGTTCGCTTTTATGCGCGACGCCAAGCGCCTTGAGCGCTACCGGGAAACCCAGCTCGTGCGCTGCCGCCACGGCCTCGTCGGTGGACGAAGCTTCCAGCCCATTCGGCACGGGCAGGCCGGCCTTGCGCAGCATGGCCTTGGCTGCGGCTTCATCGGGAGAGCTTCTTTCCTTGCCCCCCATCGGGGGGAGAGGTGTCGAGGGCGGTAGCCCGAGACGGAGAGGGGGAGAGCGATGGGGATCAGCCTTCTCTCTTTCCGCCTCGCTTCGCTCGACACTTCTCCCCCCCATGGGGGGCGAGGAGGGCCGAGCCCACGCAGCTCCGATAAACGCCGCCGCTTCCGCGGCATCGAAGGCCTCGACGATGCCGTGGATCGGCACGATGCCGCGCCGCAGCAGGTCGACCGAATGCGCTTCCGGCAGGTTTTCCAGCATGGAGGCGACGATGGCGCCCTTGGCCTTATTGACTTTCAGCGCCGCCTTGAAGGCATTCACCGTCGTCCACCAGTCGGCGTCTGAACAGCGGTCCGTGCGCGGAAAATCCAGCACCAGCAGGTTGAGGTCGAAACCGCCCGACGCCATCGCGCCAAAGGTCGCGGTCATCGCCGGTTCGTCGTTCCAGATGAAGGTGTTGTAGTCGAGCGGGTTGGCAACGGCCACCAGCGGCCCGAGCGACGCCTTCACACGGGCGCGGTGCGTTTCCGTGAGCGCGGGGAAGAAGACCGTGCGGCCTTCCGCCGTGTCGGCCATCACCGACGCCTCGCCGCCGGAACAGCTCATCGACGACAGTCTTCCGCCGTCAAGCGGGCCGATGGCGTGCAGGAGTTTCAGCGTTTCGAGGAAGGACGGGATGGAATTGACGCGGGCGATGCCCAACCGCTTGAGGAACGCTTCCGAGCCGGCATCGGAGCCGGCAAGGGATGCGGTATGCGAGATGGTGGCGGCGCGCGCCTGTTCGGAGCGGCCAACCTTCATGGCGACGATCGGTTTTTTCAGCGCCCGTGCGCGGGCGGCGAGTTTTTCGAAGCCGGCGACCGAGTCGAACCCTTCGATGTGCAGGCCAAGGGCGGTGACGCGTTCGTCCTCGATCAGCCCCAGCGCCATTTCCGACAAGCCGGTCTGCGCCTGGTTGCCGGCGGTCATCAGGAAGGCGACGGGCAGGCCACGCGTCTGCATGGTCAGGTTGCAGGCGATGTTGGACGACTGCGTGATGATGGCGACGCCGCGTTCGCCGGGCTCCAGCCGCTTGCCGCCATGTTGGTCAGGCCACAACAGTGCGCCGTCGGCATAGTTGATTAGGCCATAACAATTCGGCCCGATGATCGGCATCGCGCCCGCTGCCTCGACCAGTGCCATTTGCAGGTCTGCGCCCTCGGCGTCGTCATTGCCGGTTTCGAGGAAGCCGGCCGCAAAGCAGATCGCGCCGCCGGTGCCACGCTCAGCCAGTTGCCGGATGATGTCGATGGTAAGATTGCGATTGACCGCGACGAAGGCGGCGTCGGGTGCGCTGGGCAGGTCCGCGACCGACTTGAACGCGGGTACGCCATGTACGTCCGGGCGGCTCGGATGCACCGGCCAGATGTCGCCAGCATAGCCCATTTTCAGGCACTGCTCGACGACATTGGTGCCGAACGCGCCACCGCCGATGACGGCGATCGATTTCGGGCGCAGGAGACGGTCAAGACGATGCATGTCAGCCGCCCACCGCCCGCAGCAGCGACCGCGAAATGATGTGCCTCTGGATTTCGGAAGTCCCTTCCCAAATGCGCTCGACGCGGGCGTCGCGCCAGATGCGCTCCAGCGGCAGGTCGTCCATCAGGCCCATGCCGCCATGAATCTGGATCGCCTCGTCGGCGACGAAGGCCAGCATTTCGGTGGCCTTGAGCTTGGCCATCGACATGTCTTCCTCGGTGACGGTGCCCTGGTCGTATTTCCAGCCCGCCTCGAAGACGAGCAGATTGGCCGCCTTCAACTCCATCGCCATGTCGGCGAGCTTGAAGGAAACTCCCTGGAATTTGCCGATCTGCTGGCCGAATTGCTGGCGCTGGGCGGCGTATTCGATGGAGTGGCCAAGCGCGCGCTCGGCGCGGCCAAGGCAGGTCGCGCCGACTTGCAGGCGCGTCGCCCCTAGCCATGAATTGGCGACCTCAAAGCCCTTGTGGACTTCGCCCAGCACCTGTTCCTTCGGGATGCGGCAGTCGTCGAATTCGAGGATGGCGTTGGTGTAGCCGCGATGCGAGACGTTGCGATAACCGTCGCGCACGTTGAAGCCGGGCGTGCCCTTGTCGACGAAGAAGGCCGTGATCTTTTTTCTTTTTCCGCGAGAAGTCTCTTCCTCGCCGGTGGCCATGAAGCAGATGGCGAAATCGGCGATATCGGCATGGCTGATGAAATGCTTTGTGCCGTTGAGGATGAAATCGTCGCCGTCCTGGACGGCACTTGCCTTCATGCCGCGCAGGTCCGAACCGGCTCCCGGTTCGGTCATGGCGAGGCAGTCCCATTTCTCGCCGCGAATGCAGGGGAACAGATATTTCTCGCGCTGCTCCGGCGTGCCTGCTAGCAGGATGTTGGACGGGCGCGCCACGCAGGTCCAGTGCAGCGCGTAATTGGCGCGGCCAAGCTCCTTCTCGTAGAGCAGCCAGGTCAGTGTATCGAGGCCGGCACCACCGACATCTTCCGGCATGTTGGCGGCGTAAAGGCCGGCCGCAATAGCCTTGGCCTGCAACTCCTTGATGAGTTCCATCGGCAAATGGCCGCTGCGCTCCACCTTAAGTTCGTGCGGATAAAGCTCGTTCTCAACAAAGGCGCGCGTGGTGTCGACGATAAGCTGCTGTTCTTCCGAAAGACCGAAATCCATGGCTATTTCACCTGTAAGGTTGGTTGTGCGTCCTTCGAGGCTCGCTGCGCTCGCACCTCAGGATGAGGACTGTTTGCGCAAACCTCTCTGTCCCGATGTTGTACACAACCTCCCTCATCCTGAGGTGCGAGCGCAGCGAGCCTCGAAGGACGCACGACGGGGTTCATGGCCTCAGGCCTTCTTCTTACCCGCTGTCTTCTTCTTCGGCTTGTCAGCCTTGGCCTTTTCGGCTGCCTTCGACACCTTGCTGGCCGCCTGTTTGGCGAGTTGCTTGGTGTAGTCCTTGTGCAGCGCGCCGGCGCCCCAGCCCTTGCCTTTGTTCTGCTTCGACAGCGCGTCCATGATCGCAACGAGATTGTCGTCGCGGATCTTTTCCAGCTCGCGGATCGACCATTTGTCGGACTGCTCGTCCGACTGCGTGGCGATCAGATCGACCAGTTCGTCGTTGAACTCCGGCACGTCCATCAGCTTGGTCCACGGCCATTTCAGGCACGGCCCGAACTGCGCCATGAAGTGTCGCATGCCGGCTTCGCCGCCAGCGACGCGATAGACCTGGAACATGCCCATCTGTGCCCAGCGCAGGCCGAAGCCATAGCGCATGATGTCGTCCAGTTCCTCGACGGTGCAGATGCCGTCCTTGATCAGCCACAGCGCCTCGCGCCATGCCGCTTCCAGCAGGCGGTCGCCGACGAAGGCTTCGATTTCCTTGCGGATCACCACCGGCTTCATACCGATGGAAGCATACATTTCCTTGGCGACCTCGATGGCTTCCGGAAACGTCTGCTGGCCGCCGACGACCTCGACCAGCGGCAGCAGATAGACGGGGTTGAACGGATGGCCGACCACCAGCCGCTCGGGGTGCTTCTTCATCGCCACCTGCATGTCGCTCGGCTTGATGCCGGAAGTGGACGAGCCGATGATGGCGTTGGCCGGCGCATGCAGGTCGATCTCGGCCAGCACCTTGTGCTTGAGGTCGAGCCGCTCCGGCACGCTTTCCTGGATGAAATCAGCGTCGGCCACGGCTTCCGCGATGGTTTTTGCGAAGGTCAGCTTGCCTTCCTTCGGCAGGCCGCTCGGAACCATCTGCTTATAGGCGCGGCGCGCGCCCTTCATCACTTCCGAAACTTTTCGCGCGGCTTCCGGATCGGGGTCGAAGATCGAAACATCGATACCGTTGAGCAAAAGGCGTGCGGCCCAGCCCGCGCCGATAACGCCGCCACCGATGGTGGCCGCTTTGGTGATGAGTGTCATGCCGAGGCTCCGCTTCTTTGTTTGGCTGTTTCCGGATCAATGAGCGGCACGCGCTCGCCCGCGCGGATCACCGCCGGGTCGTAGGCCTTGCGCGCAAATACTTCGAGCGCAAACGGCGCGAAGAATTCGATCGGCAGCGTGTCGTAGTCGGGGTCGAAACTGGTCTGGTCCCAGCGTTCGCAAAACTGGTCGCAATCGTCGTAGTAGGCGTGACCGGCGAACTTGTCGCGCGCATGCGGATTGCCGCCGGTGTGCTGGGCGTAATAGAGGCGCTGGAAGTCGCCGTGCTTTTCAACCACCCAGGTGCACTGTTCGCGCACGAAGGGTTTGAGGATCGCGGCAGCGTACTCGTCGTGGTTGTAGGGCGCATAGATGTCGCCGATGTCGTGCAACAGCGCGCAGGCGATCCAGTCGGTGTCGGCACCGTCACGCCAGGCGCGCGTCGCCGCCTGCAGCGAGTGGCCGAGCCGGGTGATCTTGTAGCCGGACAGGCCCTGATCGAGTTTCACCAATGCGTCGAGCAGGCGTTCGCCGGTCTTGGCGGCAAAGTCGGTCTCATGCTCGGTCAGAAAGGCGTAATCCTCGCGGTCGCCATCCTTCATCGCGGTGAATTTTACGGTTTCCATCCTTGTTCCTCCCCGTTGTCCGCTGCGCTTACGCCGCGAGCGGCGCGCGTTTGGTCAGGTTCAGCTTCTTGCGCACTTCTTCCGGGCCGATCACGCGTGCGCCCATGTTCTCGATGATGCCGCCGGCGCGTTCGACCAGTTGCGCATTGGTGGCGAGAACGCCTTTTTCCAGCCACAGATTGTCCTCAAGGCCGACGCGAACATTGCCGCCGGCCAGCACCGAGGCGGCGACATAGGCCATCTGGTCGCGGCCGATGGTGAAGGCCGACCAGTTCCAGGTCGAGGGCACGTTGTTGACCATCGCCATGAAGGTGTTGAGGTCGTTCGGCGCGCCCCACGGCACGCCCATGCACAGCTGCACCAGTGCGTCGGCGTCGAGCACTTTTTCCTCGACCAACTGCTTGGCGAACCAAAGATGGCCGGTGTCGAACGCCTCGATCTCCGGCTTGACGCCAAGCTTGGTCATCATGCCGCCCATGGCGCGCAGCATGCCGGGCGTGTTGGTCATGACGTAATCGGCTTCGTTGAAATTCATGGTGCCGCAGTCGAGCGTGCAGATCTCGGGCAGGCACTGGCGCACATGCTCCATGCGGTTGGTCGCGCCGCCCATGTCGGTGCCCTTTTCGTTGAGCGGCAGCGGGTTCTCGACATCGCCGAACACCATGTCACCGCCCATGCCGGCGGTCAGGTTCAGCACCACGTCGACGTCTGCCGCGCGGATGCGCTCGGTCACTTCACGGTAGAGATGCACGTCGCGCCTAGGCTTGCCGGTCTCGGGATCGCGCACATGGCAATGGACGATGGCCGCACCGGCCTTGGCGGCCTCGATCGCCGAATCGGCAATCTGCTTGGGCGAACGCGGCACATGCGGGCTGCGGTCCTGCGACCCGCCGGAACCCGTCACGGCACAGGTAATGAAAACCTCACGGTTCATGGCCAGCGGCATTTTTCTCTCCCTATCCAATCAGAACACGATCATTGCGCCACTTGCGGCAAAGTGCTTTGCGATTTACGAAAGGCATATGGCCAAAAGCGAAAAGCCGACAATCTTTCGCACCGAGCATGCGCCGCTGAAGGTGACGCTGCTGGTATTTTCCGGTTCATCCATCATGTGCGTGGCGTCGGCGGTCGATCCGCTGCGCGCGGCCAACCGCATCGCGGGCGAGACGCTGTTCGATTTCAAGCTGGTTTCGGTGACGGGCGAAGCGCCGGTCACCACCTGCGGTTTGCCGGTGGCGGTCAGCGGACGCTTCGATGCCGCGGCGGCGACCGACATGCTGGTCGTGGTCGCCGGCTTCGGCACGCAGAACTACGCCACGGCGGCGCTGCTTGCCGGCATGCGGCGCGCCGCCCGCATGGCCCGTGCCTGCGGCGGGGTCGAGGCCGGCACCTGGCTGGTGGCGCGCGCCGGCCTGCTCGAAGGGCGCGCGGCCACCACGCACTGGGAGGACATGGAGGATTTTTCGGCGGCCTTTCCGGGCGTAGACGTGCGCCCTGACCGCTATGTCATCGACGGGCCAGTGTTCACCTCGGGCGGCGCATCGCCGACCTTCGACCTGATGTTGCACCTGATCCGCTCACGCCTCGGCATGGCGGTGGCGCTCGATGTGGCAAGCGTCTTCATCTACGATCAGGCGCGCGCCGCAACCGACGCGCAGCCGCTGGTGTCGCTCGGCCGCCTCGACGGCTACGATCCAAGGCTGGCGCAGGCGATCCGGCTGATGGAGGCGCATATCGACCAGCCGCTGACCATCGCCACCATTGCCAAGCGCACCGGCGTTACGCCGCGAACCCTCGAAAGCATCTTTCGAAAGTCCATCGGCGAGACGCCCGGCGCGTATTATCTGCGGCTGCGCCTGAACGCGGCGCGGCGGCTGGTGGTGGATACGCGCATCGCCATGGCCGACATCGCCGGGCGGACGGGATTTTCGTCCGCCGCGGGTTTTTCCAGGGCGTTTGCGCGGGCTTTCGGTGAAGCGCCGATCAGGTTACGGCGGGGGTAAGTGCAGGATTCAGGCGGCGCTGCGGTGAATTTCGCCGCCATCGATGGCCATACGCATCTGCTTTACGAGGTGGGTCTGGAAACGGCTTGCAACGGCCCGATCCCATTCGTTGCCGGTTTGGGTCTGTTCAGCGGGACGCGGCAGCGCCATCAACTTGTCGAAAATCGATCCGGCGTCGTCCTGCGAAAGCAGGGCGTCGATTTCGCGTTCGTTATGCATTATTCGCCTCCATCTTCCGGTTGATTTCATGGCCAGACTATACGAGGTCCGTGACGGCTGCATGAAGGCGAGACCTAGGCGATTGAGGGGCGGCCTGTGACAAAATTTTGCCCGGCCAAGCCTCGCGGCGAAACGCCGATTGCGTTGCCGTGTTTTCACACGCACCGGTTGATCCGGGGAGTGGCGAAACTCTCTCGCGATAATCCGATGCTTACGAGGCGACGCCTTTGATGGCGGGATAAAGCGCGCGGTAGCGCTGATAGGCGTCGGCATAGGCAGCGCCCAGAGCGGTATCCGGCTCAATCGTTTCATCGATTTCGGGCGCGGTGCAGACGCTTAGCGGATCGGCGCCGGTCGCCGCGATCAGGCCAAGGCGCGCGGCCCCGAAAGCCGCCCCGAAATCGCCGTCGGCGGGAATATCGACCGGGACGCCAAGTGCGGTGGCAATAGCCTTCAGCCAATAGCGTGAGCGCGAGCCGCCGCCGATAGCCGTCACGCGCTCAAGCTTTGTGCCGGCCGTTGCCAGCGCCTCAAGGCTGTCGCGGAAGGCGAAAGCGACACCCTCCAGCACGGCCTGCGTCAGCACCGCGCGGCTGGATTCATGGCCGAGCCCGGTGAAGGAGCCGCGAATGGCGGAATCGTTGTAGGGCGTTCGTTCGCCCGACAGATAGGGCAGGAACGAAACGCCTGTCGGTGCCTTCAGCGAAGGCCCGAGTTCGTCGGTAAGCGCGCCGGCGTCCTTGCCGGTGATCTCCGACAGCCAGTTCAGCGAATCCGTTGCCGACAGGATGACGCCCATCTGGTGCCATGTGTTTGGCAACGCATGACAGAAGGTGTGCACGGCGCTTGCCGGGTTGGGCAGGTAAGCGCCGTTGGCGGCAAACAGCACGCCCGACGTGCCCAGCGAAACGAAGGCGTGGCCTTCGCCGACCGTGCCCATGCCGCAGGCCGACGCCGCATTGTCGCCAGCCCCGCCAGCGATGGGAATGCCGGCCTTCATGCCCCATTTGGCGGCAAGCCCGGCGCGCAACGCACCGGCTTGTTGCGTGCCCTCGACCAGCTTCGGCATGTTGTCTTCGTCGAGCGAGGTCGCCGCCAGTATTTCGGGCGACCAGCGCCGCTTGCCCGTGTCGAACCACGCGGTGCCGGCGGCGTCTGACATTTCCGAAATATATTCGCCGGTCAGCCACAGCCGCAGGAAGTCTTTTGGCAGCAGCACTTTGGCCACCTTGGCGAAGATCGCCGGCTCGTTGTTTTTCACCCACAAAAGCTTGGGCGCGGTGAAGCCGGGGAAGACGATATTGCCGGTAATAGTGCGAAAGCGCGGATCGGCGTCGAGTTCGGCGGCCTCCTTGTGGCTGCGCGTATCGTTCCACAGGATGCAGGGCCGCAGCACCGTGTCGCTTGTGTCCAGCAGCGTCGCGCCGTGCATCTGCCCGGACAGGCCGATGCCTTCGACCGCCGCCAGTTCGCTGGCGTGCGCAGCCTTGAGTTCGGCAATTGCCGCCTCGCAGGCGTCGATCCAGTCGGACGGGTCCTGTTCCGACCAGCCGGGATGCGGGCGCGAGACTTCGAGCGATGCGTGGCCCGCGCCGACAATTTTTTGCGACGCGTCGATCAACAGCGCCTTGACGCCCGACGTGCCCAGATCGAGACCCAGATACATGCTTATTCCTTCCGATCACGACGCCCTGGTCCGAAGCGCCTAGCGCTCCGTCCATTCTCCATCGGCACGTTACCAGCAAAAGTGCGAGGCTGGTAACGTGCCGCAAGCGGATTTTTTCGAGACGCGTAAAAAATACCGCGCCCGGTCGTCAGTTTCCTGAACGGATGGCGACCGTGGCGATACCCGCGCCCACCAGCAGCGTGCCGCCGGTGCGGTTGAAGACGCGGATCGCCTTGTCGTTTCCGACCAGCCTGCGCGCCCGCGCCGCAACCAGCGCGTAGCCGAAGGCATTCGCAAAGGCGAGCGTCAGGAACGTCGTCTCGAAGATCAGCATCTGGATCCAGAAATCGCCGTGCCGGTCGAGGAACTGCGGCAGGAAGGCCACGAAGAAGGTGATGCTCTTCGGGTTGAGCGCCGTGACGAGCCACGCATGCGCCATCATTTTTCGGTGCGAGGCCGTATCGGTGCGCGGTTCCGCCCGCAGCGCCCCACCTGCTCGAAAAAGCTTGATGCCGAGATAGATCAGATAGGCTGCGCCAACCAGCTTCAATACGGTGAAGACGGTGGCGGAAGCGGACAGCAGCGCCCCGATCCCCAGCATCGACAGGGTCATCGCAGTGAAATCGCCGAGCGCCACGCCGATGGCCATCGGCAGGGCGATGCGCCAGCCCTGGCCAAGCGCGTAGGAGACGACAAGCAGGATGGTCGGCCCCGGAATAACGAGAAGGATTGCCGATGCGGCACAAAAGGCGGCCCAGGTTTCGATGGTCATGTCCGGCTCCTTGCTAAAAGAAAGGATAAATCCTCGACCGGGCCAAGATGTAAAGCCTAAAAAATACAGGCCGAACCACCTGTGGTTGCAGGGTTGCGGATGCATTCACGGTTTATCAACCATGATTGTCGAAAATACCCTAACCGGCCGGACTGTGCTTCCGTGCCGTAAGCTTAGGGTTTGGGCATGCGTGAGTTGCCGCAGCAGATTATTTCGCCGGAAACGGGCGATGCGAACGAAGCCGAAAGACATGTTTCGCGACGCGCCATTCTATCGGGTGCCGGCGCAATCGCCGTGCTCGCGGCCAGCGGTTGCACGCGCACGGTCGACATGGCCGCGCTGCAACTAGACAATATGAGCACCGGCTCGATCCGCCCGATGCGGCCGAGCATCAGCGTCGACAAGCACATTACCAGCCCTGACGTGATGTATGCCGGGCTGACCGATGGCGGTTTCGTCTTGCCGGCGGTGCCTTACCAGAAGGTCAAGCCGGAATTCCGCCGCCAGATCGTCGTCAACCCCACCGGCGAGCGGCCCGGGACCATCGTGGTGCATCTTGCCGAGCGGCATCTCTATCTGGTGCAGGAAGGCGGCGACGCCATCCGCTACGGCGTCGGCATCGGCAAGGACGGTTTTAGCTGGAACGGCCGCGCCAATGTCCAATATGGCCGCGAATGGCCGACCTGGACGCCACCGCGGGAAATGATCCAGCGCAAGCCCGAACTGGTGAAGTGGCAGGGCGGCCAGCCCGGCGGCCTTGAAAACCCGCTCGGCGCGCGCGCGCTGTACCTCTATCAGAACAACCAGGACACTGGCTATCGCATCCATGGTTCGCCGGAATGGTGGTCGATCGGCAAGGCGATGTCGTCTGGCTGCGTGCGGCTTATCAACCAGGACATCATCGACCTTTATAGCCGGGTATCGAAAAGGAACCCGGTCGTCGTCGTCTGATCTGCCGGCGACCCTGGCGGTCGCCTCTTGCCTCCCCGGTTGTGTGATGCCAAGACAGGCTGACCCGCCTGTTATTCCGCATCTGGAGGAGAGAAAATGTCCGGCACATTCGTCATCGCGCAGGGCGGCGGCCCAACCGCCGTCATCAACCAGACCATGGTCGGCGCGGCGCTGGAGGTCCGGCGCAAACATCCGGGCGCAAAAGTGCTTGGCTCCATCCATGGCGTTCGCGGCATTCGCGACGGCAATTATGTCGATCTCTCCGCCATTCCCGAAGACCGCCTGCGGCTGACCGCCGGCACGCCGAGCGCCGCACTGGGTTCCACCCGCGACAAGCCCGATGCCGCCTATTGCGAAGTCGTGCTGAAGGGTCTGCAGAAAGTCGGCGCCGACGCCTTCATCTATATCGGTGGCAACGATACGTCGGGCACACAGCAGATCCTGACCGAAGCGTCCGGCGGCAAGATGGCTTTCGTGCATGCGCCCAAGACCATCGACAACGATTTGGAAGAAAACGACCACGTACCGGGCTTCATCTCGGCGGCGGAGTTCGTGGCGGGAGCCTTCCTGTCGGTCGATCTCGATTTTCGCGCGCTGCCCGGCATTTATGTCGGCATCGTCATGGGCCGTCATGCAGGCTTCTTGACGGCGGCCGCCGCCGCCTGGCGGCTGGACGAGGACAGCGGCCCGCATCTCATCTACGTGCCGGAGCGCGCCTTCTCGGCCGCGCAGTTCATCGACGACGTGCGCGCCAAGCTGGACCGCCATGGCCGTTGCATCGTCGCGGTGTCGGAGGGCGTCTCGACCGCGGACGGCAAGGCGCTGGTGGAAAGCCTGGTGCCGCCGGAAAAGCTGGAACGCGACCAGCACGGCAATTTGAAATTGTCGGGCAGCGACCTGCCCGCAGCCTTGGAACATGCGCTGGCCGAAGGGCTGCCGGGCAAGCGTGCCCGGGTCGACGCGCTGGGCTACATGCCGCGCGGCTATGTCGGTGCGATCAACGCCGTGGACGCGCAGGAAGCTTTCGACGCGGGCGCCTTTGCCGTCACGGTCGCCGAACAGGGCGGCGGCTCGGTAGCGCTGAAATATGAGGGTGGCAAGACGGTGCTGAAGAAGGTGCCGCTTGAAAACGTGGCCGGCAAGACCCGCCATATGCCGGCCGATTTCATGCAGCCCGACGCCAACGCGCTTTCCGAAGCGGGGCTCGCCTATTTCAAGCGGCTCGTTCCTGAAAAGCACAAGGTAGGCAAGCCCTTCGTGTGAGCGGCATCGAAACGATGGACGACTGGTTCAGCAAGCATCCGGTGGACGGCCGCATGACGATGCTGACCGAGCCTTTCGTGCACGCCTATATGCGCGCCAACATCTGGCATGTGCGGGGCAGGGATGTCGATCTGCTGGTCGATACTGGCATGGGCATCTGCCCGCTGGCGCCGCAGATCGACACGCCGGCGGGAAAGCCGCTGCTGGTCGTGGCCACCCATATCCATCTCGATCATGTCGGCTCGCTGCATGAATTTGCCGAGCGCGCCGGGCCAGCGCAAAGTGCCGCCGCCTTCGCGACCATGCCCGACGCCGCCACCTATGCCGACGAATTCCGTACCCTGGAGGGTGCTGTCTCGAAGCTGCCGCGCCCCGGCTGGAAAGCGGCCGACTACCGCATCGAGCCGGCACCGCTGACCCGCATCTTGAACGAGAGCGACAGTGTCGATCTCGGCGACCGGCAATTCAGGGTGCTGCACCTGCCGGGCCATTCGCCGGACTCGATCGCCTTGTTCGACGAAAAGGACGGTACGTTCATCAGCGGCGACGCCATCTATGACGATACGCTGTTGGACGATCTGCCGGATTCCGACAGAGCCGTCTATCGCGGTACGATGCAGCGCCTGCTCGACCTGCCGATCCGCGTCGGCCACGGCGGTCACGGCCCCAGTTTTTCGCGCCAGCGCATGATCGAGATCGCGACCGATTACCTGCGCCACGCCGACCGAAACGGATAAATTGCCGGCATCATCGGTTGGTTTTGCAAATGATTCTGGCGCGGCCCACGGCACTCAAGCTGCGGATTTTGCTCGCGATCCTGCCTTTCAATAGTTTCGCCGGCTAGGATTTAGCCGATTTACGTCCCTATCTGTTGACGGTGTGTGCAGGACAGGGTGAACACCGGAGCGGAAACCATTTTCCTTTATTGATACAGCAATCCTTCAATCGATTGAAAAGGCACAAGAACATTGTGGCGGAGGGAGCCGGCCGCACAATTTCAACCACCAGACTCTTGGGCCAGGCGAAAATTTTTCGTGACTGGAAACGGCGCACCGGCCCCCCCACATCGGGGTGGTCCGAACGACGCGCTTTCCTCCCAAGACACGCCGTTTGACGGACAGGAATGAAAATCTGGAGTTTTTAAAATGAAGACCATTGCTCTCACCACCGCCGCTCTCCTCGTTGCCGCTGGCAGCGCTTTCGCAGCGAGCGACCATTTCAAGGCACCGTCGGCCCAGTCCTCGACCGTTGACAGCACCTACACGTCGTCGGTGAATTCAAACCCGGGCGTCTACGTCGGTCAGCCGGCTGCCGCTACGGCCCCTCAGGACCAGCGTACGAACTGGGGCAACAACTAACACCGAACTGGAACGGTGTTTCGTTTCCTTCGTCTTTTGATGCCCTGAAAATTCACTGGGTGTCGGGAGACTTCCTCACAGAGCGGCGGGCATGTCCCGCCGCTCTCTATTTTTATTGACCGTCCACCGCGCCCTATAGAAACGGCCCATCTATAGAAACGGCTTGGCCTTCATCGTTGCCGGTACCGGCACGCCAAGGCGCTTGAGGATCGTCGGCGCCAGTTGTAACTGGTCGAGCAGCACGTCCGGTTTCGGTCCCTTGCCCTGCCCGAAATAATAGAGCGCGAAATCCTGCATCTCGTCGTCATGGCCGCCATGATGGCCGCGATCCGTCTGGCCATGGTCGGCGGTGACGATCACCTCATAGCCGGCTTCGCGCCAGCGCGGCAGGAAGGCGGCAAGCATGGCGTCCACGGCGTAGACGGCATGATCCATTTCATGACAGTCGTGGCCGAAGCGATGACCCATGGAATCCAGCGTACAGGTATGCAGGATGCCGTAGTCGATGGAAAAACGCTTGGCCAGCATGGTCAGTGTGGCGAACAGGTCGACATCGCTCGGCGTCATCTGGTTGCGGGCGTTATAGCCGGTCATGGTGTGAAAGCGGCCATGGGTGATCGGTCCGCCCGGCTCGTCATATTCCATGTCTTCGACAAGATCGAACGGATAGCGGTTGAAGAATTCCGACCAGTAGGAATGCGTCACCGCGCCGGTCTTGCCGCCCGCTTTGGAAATTTCGGAGAAAAGGTCGGGTTGGCTTACGCGAAACCGGTCCTCGTTGGAGCGGATGCCGTGCACCTGCGGCGACACGCCGGTATGGATCGAGGCATAGCAGCACGCCGAGGTCGACGGCAGCACCGCGCGCATCTTCCACACGGCTGCCTCGCCCGATTGCACCCAGCCCTCCAGATTGCCCATCAGCCGCCGCCAGTTCCGATACGGCACGCCGTCGAGGATGATGAGGAGAAGTTTCGAATCGAGCGTCATTCAGGTATTCCTCAAGGATGGGCCACGCCTCATAGAATGGACGGAACGACTTTCGTCATTCCGTCCATTCTGTCAAAGGGCAGAAGGTGTCAGGCGTTCAGCCAGCACTCGGCAAGCGCGTAGCCGTCCATCATTTCGCCGATCGGGCTCTTGGCATAACCGCTGATCTTGTCGGTGGCGGCGGCATCGATGAACTGGTTGAAGAACGGCACGATCAGTCCGCCTTCGTCGCGCACCAGCATCGCCATGTCGCGATAGATCGCCTGGCGCTTGTCCTGGTCCAGTTCGCCGCGCGCGGCAAAAAGCATCTTGTCGAATCCAGGCTGCTTGAAGCGGGTATCGTTCCAGTCGGCGGTCGAGACATAGCCGGTGGAATACATCTGGTCCTGCGTGGCGCGGCCGCCCCAATAGGAAAGCGAGAAGGGCTTCTTGTTCCACACTTCCGACCAGTAGCCGTCGCCGGGCTCGCGCTTGATCTCGATCTTGATGCCGGCCTTGGCGCAGCTTTGCTGGTAAAGCTGGGCCGCATCGACAGCGCCGGGGAAGGCGACGTCCGAGGTTCGCAGAAGGACGGAGCCGGAGTGGCCGGACTTCTTATAGAGTTCCGCGGCCTTCTCCGGATCGAACTTGCGCTGTTCGATGTCGGTTGAAAACAGCGGGTAGGCCTCGTTGATCGGGAAGTCGTTGCCGACCGAGCCGTAGCCGCGCAGGATCTTCTCGAGCAGTTCGTCGCGGTCCATGGCGAGCTTGAGCGCCATGCGCAAATCGTTGTTGTCGAAGGGGACGGTGTCGCAGAACATATTGAACGGATAGTAGCCCTTGCCCGACACGTTCTCGATCGTCACGCCGGAAATGCGCTTGACCAGATCGACCACCTTCGGCTCGACCCGGTTGATCATATGCACCTGGCCACCTTGCAGGGCGGAAAGCCGGGCGGTGGCGTCGTTGATGACGACGATCTCGACCTGATCGGCATGGCCGGCCTTGTCGCCGAGCCAGTAATTGGCGAAGCGCTCGCCGCCGTGGCGTACGCCCGGCTGGTTGACGCTGACCTTGTAAGGACCGGCGCTGATGCCAGCATTCGGGTCGTCCCTGCCGCCATTGGGCTGGATCACGATGTGGTAGTCGGCCATCAGATAGGGGAAATCGGCATCTGCGTCGGCAAGCGTGACGATGACTTCCTTGCCGCTCGCCTTGACGCCCTTGATGTTCTTGAGAATGCCGAGCGCGCCCGATTTGGATTTCTCGTCGGCATGCCGCTCGATGGTCGCTGCGACATCCTCCGCGCTGACGGTCTTGCCATTGTGGAACTCGATGCCGTCGCGCACCTTGATCGTCCATGTCTTGGCGTCGGAAGACGCTCCGATCTCCTCGGCTATGAGGTTGACGAGTTTGTTGTCGGGCGTCAGCCGCACGAGATACTCGCCCCACAGCTTTCCGAAGCTGAAGGTAACCTGGCTGAGGTTCAGGGCGGGGTCGAGGCTGTTGGTCGATTCGCCGCCCTGAAGGCCAGCCTTGAGGATGCCGCCCCGGACCGGCGTTTGCGCGAAGGCCCGAGTGGCCAGCGAACCGGCAAGCGCCGCCGAGACGCCGAGCGCAGCGGCCCGGCCCAGAAAGGCCCGGCGCGTTATCCGGCCTGCCGCCGCGAGTTGCGAAAGATGATCGAGTTCGGTGGTCATGGTGTTCCCCCTTTTTGAAAAACCGTCGTTTATGGTCGAGGCTGCTTCTTGACGGACTATCATCACAGCAATTTGACGGTCTGCCTCCCGCCTGGAGCATCGGATCGAAAAGTGGGATCGGCTTTCGAGTCGCTCCGACGCTCAATCGCGGCTTTTGCCGTCGTTCGAACCTCGTCTTTTCACAAACCCCGAATCTCTCGTGCGCCGCTCAATAAATCCTGACCGCCGGGAATCCTAATTCCCGGCGCTCGCCATGCGGCGCCCGGCGATCGCCTTTTCCAGCCAGCCCATCTCCATTTCGGGCACGGAGGACAGCAAAAGGTCGGTATAGGCGTCGAAGGGCGGCTTCAGCACTTGCGATTTGGGCCCGTAGCGCACCACTTCGCCGCGATACATCACCGCGATGGAATCGGCGATTGACTTCACCGTCGCCAGATCATGCGTGATGAACAGATAGGCGACGTTTTCTTCCGCCTGCAGGTCGAGCAAAAGCTTGAGGATGCCATTGGCCACCAGCGGGTCGAGAGCCGAAGTCACCTCGTCGCAGATGATGAGCTTGGGCTTGGCCGCGAGCGAGCGGGCAATGCAGACGCGCTGTTTCTGCCCGCCAGAAAGCTCGGCCGGATAGCGGTCGAGAAAGCCCTTGCCCATCTCGATCTTGTCGAGCAGTTCGGCCACGCGCGCATCGCGTTCGCGCCCGCGCATGCCGAAATAGAACTCCAGCGGCCGCCCGATGATAGTGCCGACCGTCTGGCGCGGGTTCATGGCGACGTCCGCCATCTGGTAGATCATCTGCAACTGGCGCAGATCTTCCTTCGGCCGGTCGGCCAGCCGGTTGGCGAGCGGGCGTCCGTCGAAAGTGACGGTGCCTTGTTCTGGCGGCAGCAAGCCGGTGACGGCGCGCGCCAGCGTCGATTTGCCGGAACCGGATTCGCCGACGACGGCTAGCGTCTGGCCGGGGTAGATGTCGACCGAGACGTTCTTGAGAACCTTCACATGCCCGCCGCCATAGGCCGCCGTGACGTTCTTGACCGAAAGGAACGGTGCCGTGCCGGGCTTCTTTTCCTCGTGCTCGATCTCGTGCACGGAAACCAGCGCGTTGGTGTATTCCTGACGCGGCTCCTTGATGATCTGGCGGGTGCCGCCCCATTCGACCAGCCGCCCGTGGCGCAGCACCATGATCTCGTCCGACACCTGGGCGACGACGGCAAGATCGTGCGTGATGTAGAGGGCTGCCACGCCCGTCTCGCGGATGGCATTCTTGATCGCCGCCAGCACGTCGATCTGCGTGGTGACATCGAGCGCCGTGGTCGGTTCGTCGAACACGATCAGGTCCGGCTCGGAGCACAGCGCCATCGCCGTCATCACGCGCTGCAACTGGCCGCCCGAAACCTGGTGCGGGAAGCGCTCGCCGATATGCTCGGGGTCGGGCAGGCTGAGCGCCTTGAACAGCTTGATCGCGCGTTTCTCGGCCTCAGTGCGGCTGGCCCTGCCATGCAGAAGGGTCGCCTCGACGACCTGATCCATCAGCCGGTGGGCCGGGTTGAAGGCCGCCGCGGCCGACTGCGCGACATAACACACTTCATGCCCGCGCAATTTGCGCAAGCCATCCTTGCCACCCTTCAGGATGTCGCGGCCGTTGAGAAGAACCTGGCCGCCGGTGATGCGCACGCCACCGCGCCCGTAGCCCATGGAAGACAGGCCGATGGTGGATTTGCCCGCGCCCGATTCGCCGATCAGGCCAAGCACCTTGCCCTTTTCCAGCGTCAGCGAAACGTCGTGGACGATGACGATGTTCTTGGGCGGCTCGCCAGGCGGATAGACCGTCGCCTCGATGCGCAGATTGCGGATGTCGAGCAGGATGTCCGGCTTCGCTTCGGTCTTGTCCTTAGCCATTACCGCGCCCTCCCTTGAGATCCGACGTACGGTTGAGAACCCAGTCGGCGACGAGGTTGACGGAAATACCCAGGATGGCGATCGCGGCCGCGGGAATGAGGGCTGCAGCGATTCCGAAGACGATGCCGTCCTTGTTTTCCTTGACCATGCCGCCCCAATCGGCATCCGGCGGCTGAACGCCGAGGCCAAGGAAGGACAGCGCCGACAGGAACAGGATGGCGTAGATGAAGCGTAGGCCGAGTTCCGAGATCAGCGGCGACAGCGCATTGGGCAGGATTTCGCGGAAGATGATCCACAATAGGCCTTCGCCACGCAGCTTCGCTGCCTCGACGAAGTCCATCACCTCGATATCGACGGCGATGGCCCGCGAGAGGCGATAGACGCGTGTCGAGTCCAATATGCCCATGACCAGGATCAGCGTGACCAGCGTCGAGGGCAGCACCGACAGCACCACCAGCGCCATGATCAGGGTCGGGATCGCCATCAAGAGGTCGACGAGGCGCGACATCAGCGTGTCGAACCAGCCGCCCAGCACCGCGGCGCAAAAGCCGAGCGTGGCGCCGAGCGTGAAGGACAGCGCGGTGGCTAGCACCGCAATGAAGATGGTGATGCGCGCGCCGTAGATCATCCGGGACAAGAGGTCCCGACCGAGATTGTCGGTGCCGAACCAGAATTGCGACGACATCGGCTGCCAGACGTCGCCGACGATCTGCGCATTGCCGTAGGGCGCGATCCAGGGCGCGAAAATCGCCGCGAGGACAAACAGCGTTGTCATGATGATCCCGATCAGCGCCGGAAGCGGGATGCGTGTTAGGTTGATCATGGCGCCGCCCTATTTCGGATGTCTGAGACGCGGATTGGCGATGATCGACGCTATATCCGCAACGATGTTGAGCGTGATGTAGACGGCAGCGAAAATCAGCCCCACGGCCTGCACGACGGGCACGTCGCGCTTGGCGACATGGTCGACCAGATATTGCCCCATGCCCGGATAGACGAAGATGACCTCGATGACGACGACGCCGACGACGAGATAGGCAAGGTTGAGCATCACCACGTTGATGATCGGCGCGACCGCGTTGGGCAGGGCGTGCTTGCGGATGATGGCAAACGCCGACAGGCCCTTGAGTTCGGCCGTTTCGACGAAGGCCGACTGCATGATGTTGAGGATGGCCGCGCGCGTCATGCGCATCATCTGCGCCAGCACCACCAGGGTCAGCGCCGCCGTCGGCAACGCGATGGCCTCGAGCCGGGCGAGGAACGGCATGCCGTCATAGACGGTCGAGATGCCCGGGAAGATCTGCCAGTGCACGGCGAAGAAATAGACCAGCAAATAGCCGATGAAGAACTCGGGAAAGGAAGTCGACGCCAGCGCCAACCCTGAAATCAGCTTGTCCACCCAGCCATTGCGGTAGCGCACCGCAAGCAGGCCGAGAAGGATCGCCAGCGGCACCGCCACGACGGCAGCGCAGAAGGCGAGGAACAGCGTGTTCCACAGCCGCCCGCCGATCGATGTTGCGATGTCCTGCCCGCTCGAAAGCGCCGTGCCGAGGTCGCCGGTCAAGACGCCGCCCAGCCAGTGGAGATAGCGGATATAGGCCGGATCGTTCAGCCCCAGTTCCGCCCGCAGATTGGCAAGCGATTCCGGCGTTGCCGCCTGGCCCAGGATGGATTGCGCAACGTCGCCGGGAAGGATCTGGGTTCCGGCGAAGATCAGGACCGAGACGGCCAACAGCAGGACGATACCCAGCGCGATGCGCTGGGTAACGAGTTTCAGGATGGGTGAGGACATGCGCTCAAAGCCGGCTTAGGCTTCGAGCCAGCAGATCGACAAGGCGTAGCCGCCGCACATCTCTTGAGCGGGGTTGTTGACCCAGCCCTGCACGCCCTTTCCGGTGGCGTCGATATACTGGTTGAAGAACGGCACGATCAGCCCGCCCTCGTCGCGCATCACGGCGCCGATGTCGTGGTACATCTTCTTGCGCTTGTCCTGGTCGAGTTCGCCGCGCGCGTCGAGCACCATCTTGTCGAAATCGGGCCGCTTCCAGCGCGTGTCGTTCCAGTCGGCGCTCGAGACATAGGCCGTCGAATACATCTGGTCCTGCGTCGCACGTCCGCCCCAGTAGGAAAGCGAGAAGGGCTGCTTGTTCCACACTTCCGACCAGTAGCCGTCGCCCGGCTCGCGCTTGACCTCGATCTTGATGCCGGCCTTGGCGCAGCTCTGCTGGTAAAGCTGGGCGGCATCGACAGCGCCGGGGAAGGCGACATCGGAAGTGCGCAGCAGGATCGAACCGGTATGGCCCGACTTCTTGTAGAACTCGGCCGCCTTTTCGGGGTCGAACTTGCGCTGTTCCAGGTCGCTCGGGAACAGAGGATAGGCTTCGTTGACCGGGATGTCGTTGCCGACCTTGCCATAGCCGCGCAGGATCTTGTCGAGCAGTTCGTCGCGGTCCATGGCGAGCTTGAGCGCCATGCGCAGATCGTTGCTGTCGAAGGGCGCGGTGTCGCAGAACATGTTGAACGGGTAGAAGCCGCGGCCCGATACGTTCTGGATGGTCACGCCGGGAACGCGCTTGACCAGGTCGACCACTTTCGGCTCGACGCGGTTGACCATGTTGACCTGGCCGCCCTGCAGAGCCGCTGTACGCGCCGTCGCGTCGTTGATGACGATGATCTCGATCTGGGCGGCATGGCCGAGCTTGTCGCCCTGCCAGTAATTGGCGAACTTCTCGCCGCCATAGCGCACGCCCGGTTCGTTGATGGTCACCTTGTAGGGGCCGGCCGAGATGCCGGCATTCGGGTTGTCCTTGCCGCCGTTCGGCTGGATGACGAGATGGTAGTCGGCCATCAGGTAGGGGAAGTCGGCGTTGGCGTCCTTCAGCGTGATGACGACCTCGTCGCCATCGGCCTTCATCTTGTCGATGCCCTGCAGGATGCCGAGGGCCGCCGATTTCGACTTTTCGTCGCTGTGGCGTTCAAGGGTAGCGACCACGTCTTCGGGCGAAACGGTCTTGCCGTCGTGGAATTCGATGCCTTTGCGGATCTTCATCGTCCAGGTCTTGGCGTCGGGCGATGAGCCGATGGATTCGGCGATGCGGTTTTCCAGGCTGCCGTCGGGGTTCAGTTCGACCAGCAGTTCGCCCCATGCCTTGCCGAAGGAGAAGTTCACCTGGGAAAGGTTCAGCGCCGGGTCGAGCACGTTGGAGGATTCGCCGCCCTGCAGGCCGGCCTTCAGCATGCCGCCCTTGACCGGGCCTTCGGCGCGCGCGGCATCGGCAAGCAGCGTGTTGGCAAACGCCGCGCTGACTCCGAGCGCTGCCGCCCGACCCAGAAAATCACGGCGGTTCAGCTTGCCGGACGCAACACGCCGGCTAAGGAATTCGAGTTCTTTAGACATTTGGTTCCTCACTCTGATGGCACGACTAGATAGTCGCTTTCTTGCTTCTTGTTGGGCCAATAATGAAGGTAAGCCGGACCATTGCGCAAGACCGAATACGACATGGCGTGGCGTAAATCGCATGTCGCGTTCGAGACAGCAACCTATGCCGATAGCCAAAATGCGACATCGGCATCGCAACGAGGGAGAATCACCAGAGATTTGGAAGGAATTATCCGCGTGAAAAGGGACAGCGCGACGCGCTGCAGGGCTGGTCCTAGTTCAGCGGAATGTCGTTGTCGGCCTTGCTTTCCTGGTACTGCGTCGACAGTTCGTCGTAGCGGGCGGATACCTTACCGATGCGCGCCTCAAGCCTTGCGCGCTCCTTATCCGGCAAGGCGCGGACGAGCCTGCGGATGGAGAAGCTTTTCCAATAGGCGTTTTCCGCGTTGTAGCCGCCGGGGTCGAGGGTAAAGACCTCTTTCAGGATTTTCAGATCATGCGGGATGGCGAACGAATCGCGCGAATCCTCGTGTGAAAACAAATAGTAGAAATTGTCGAACCCGGCCCAGGTGATCGCCGACAGGCATAGTGAGCAAGGTTCGTGCGTGGCGAGGAAGATGGCGTCGCCGGTGTCGACGCGTTCGGCCTTGGGCATTTCATAAAAGCGTTTCAGGCAATGGACCTCGCCGTGCCAGAGCGGATTTTCGACCTCGTTGTTGGTTTCGGCCAGAACCAGCGAGCGGTCGCCCTTGCGCAGGATGGCCGCGCCGAACAGCTTGTTGCCCTCCGCCACGCCCTTGGCCGTCATCGGCACAATGTCGTTTTCGATCACGTCGAGCAGACGGTCGATCAGCGAAATATCGGTCATCAAGCAAACTCTTCGGGCAGGTGAATTTCGTAAGGGCGCGGGAAGTAGAATTCCTCGAGGTTCGAGCCGTCGCCGCCGCGATCGACCACGACGAAATCCTGCGGCTCGCCGATCGGGGTCAGCACGCCGTGCCACAGATTGCGCTTGTAGTTCACGCCCTGGCCGGGTGCGGTAAGAAAGGCGCTCGGCGTGCCGGGACCATCCGGCCCGTCATGGCAGACGATCACCAGGAAAGGCCGTGGCGACAACGGAATGAAGGCCTGGCTGCCGAGCGGATGCCGTTCCACCATCGAAACCGATAGCGGAAATGCATAGGGCGTCGCCTTGAACAAATTGATGATGACATGGCCGTTCGGCCCGCCGGCCTCCGCGCGCGCCAGCGCGTGGTAACGCTCGCACTTGCCGTCATTGATCGGATAGTGGGTGTCGCAGTCCGTATCGATGACCTCGCCGAACGGCGCAAACGCCTCACGGGTCAGTTTCTGGGCGACGATCCGTTCCATGGTCACCGCCCGAACCCGCCAAGCTTGGCGTGTCGGTTGACGTCCTTGTAGAGCAAATAGCGGAAATTGCCGGGGCCACCGGCATAGCAGGCCTGCGGACAGAAGGCGCGCAGCCACATAAAATCGCCGGCCTCGACCTCCACCCAGTTCTGGTTGAGATGATAGACCGCTTTGCCCTCCAGCACATAGAGCCCGTGCTCCATCACATGTGTCTCGGCAAAGGGGATGACGCCGCCGGGTTTCAGCGTCACGATGGTCATATGCATGTCGTGGCGCACATCGTTGGGATCGACGAAGCGCGTCGTCGCCCATGCGCCATCGGTGTCGGGCATGGCCAAGGGCGCTATATCCGCCTCGTCGGCGAAAAAAGCTTCCGGTACTTCGATGCCGTCGACAACTTCATAGGTCTTGCGGACCCAGTGGTAGCGGGCGGGGCCGCTGCCCTCGTTGCGCACCTGCCAGTTGCTGGACGGCGGGATGAAGGCGAAGCCGCCGGGCTTGAGGCTGTGCTTTTGCCCGTCCAGCGTGACGGTCAACTGGCCCTCGACCACGAATAGCGCACCTTCCGCGCCGGCGTCCGGCTCGGGGCGGTCCGAGCCGCCGCCGGGAAGCACTTCCATGATGTATTGGGAAAACGTCTCGGCAAAGCCCGACAAAGGCCGCGCCAGCACCCAGGCGCGGGTCTTGTCCCAATGCGGCAGCGGGCTGGCGACGATGTCGCTCATCACGCCCTTTGGGATGACGGCGTAGGCTTCGGTAAAAACGGCGCGATCCGTCAAAAGCTGGGTCTGCGGCGGCAGGCCGCCGGTTGGGGCATAATAGGTGCGGCCGGACATTGTCTTCCTATCCATCGTTTCGGGGCCTATTGCGGCAGCATGTCTTTGAGGCGGAACAGCGCGATGCGCTCCACCTGCTTGCAGGCGGTCTTGAGTTCCGTCTCGCGGGGGTTGCCGATGCGGGCTTCGAATTCGGCAAGGATTTCGTCCTTGCTGCGGCCTTTGGCGGCAATGATGAAGGGAAAGCCGAAGCTGGTGACATAGGCCGCGTTCAGCTTGGAAAACAACTCGCGTTCCTTGTCGGTCAGCGCATCGAGCCCGGCTGAGGCCTGCTCCTTTGTCGATTCCGGCGTCAGTTGCCTGGCCTGTGCGATCTTGCCGGCAAGGTCCGGATGCGCCTTGAGCACGCTGAGCCGTTCCGCTTCGCTGGCCGAGCGAAAGACGCGGCAAAGCGCGTTGTGCAGGCCGCCCGCGCTGTCATGGGCAGCGCCGAGTTCAAGTTCGTAAGCGCGTTCGGCCACCCAGGGCGAATGCTCGAACACGCCGCCGAAGCTTTTTACGAAATCGCTGCGGTCCATGCGCGAAGGCCGCAGTGCCGCCGCTTCATGGGGGTGATGCTCGTGCCAGTGCCGGGCAATGTCGATGCGTCGCGGCAGCCATACCTTGTCGTGGCTTTTGACATATTCGAGGAAGCGCTTCAGCGCGGCCGCCCGGCCTGGCCGGCCGATCAGGCGGCAGTGCAGACCGACGGTCATCATCTTCGGCCGCCCGGCCTTGCCTTCTTCATAGAGCGTGTCGAAACTGTCCTTCAGATAGGTGTAGAACTGCTCGCCGTTCGAAAAACCCGCCTGGATGCCGAAGCGCATGTCGTTGACGTCCAGCGTATAGGGGATGATGAGCAGCGGCTCCATGGCATGGCCGTGGCCGTCATGGTCGAGCCAGTAGGGCAGGTCGTCGTCATAGGTGTCGGAGCAGTAGGCGAAGCCTCCGGCCTCGGCAACCAGCCGCACCGTGTTTTCCGACGAGCGGCCGGTATACCAGCCGGTCGGGCGCTCGCCGGTTACTTCGGTGTGCAGCCGGATCGATTCCTCGATGTCGCGGCGCTCGTCTTCCGGCGAATGATCGCGGTAGTCGATCCATTTCAACCCGTGCGTGGCGATCTCCCAGCCGGCTTCCTGCATGGCCGCAAGCTGGTCGGGCGAGCGCGCCAGCGCGCTGGCCACGCCGTAGCAGGTGGCCGGCACGTTCGCCTCGGTAAACAGGCGATGGACCCGCCAGAAGCCGGCGCGCGCGCCATATTCGTAGATGGATTCCATGTTCCAGTGGCGCATGCCCTGCCAGGGGGCGGCACCGGTGATCTCGGACAGGAAGGCTTCGGAAGCCTTGTCGCCGTGCAGGATGCAGTTTTCGCCGCCTTCCTCGTAGTTGACCACGAACTGGACGGCGACATGCGCGCCACCCGGCCATTTCGGGTCCGGCGGATTGGCGCCGTAGCCGCGCATGTCTCTTTGATAATGCATCCGTCTATCTCCCCCGCAATGGAGCTGCCGTTTCAGGATAGTCCAAACTATGCCGTGGCATTCCCCCGAAAAATTTGAAAGTGTTTTTGGGGCAAGCCGCTCGACCACGTCTTATGCTACGCCGTTAAATGGCGCACAATATCAGCGATATAGGCAAGTGGCGGCCAAGGGGCGAGCCAAGGGAGGCGGTCATCATGGGAGCAGCATCATCCGGCGGGAGCCTGACCACGCATGTGCTGGACACGGCGGCGGGCAAGCCGGCGGCGGGCCTTTCCATCCGCCTGTTCAGCGTCTCTGGTGAAAGCCGTACCCATCTGAAAACCGTGGTGACCAATCAGGACGGGCGCTGCGACGCGCCGCTGCTCGCGGGCGAGGAGTTCAAGACCGGCGAATACGAACTGGTGTTCGCCGCCGGGGATTATCTGCGCCGGCAGGGCACCGAACTGCCGCAGCCCGCTTTCCTCGACAGCGTGCCGATCCGCTTCGGCATGGCCGAGGCCGTGCATTATCATGTGCCGTTGCTTGTTTCGCCCTACGGCTACTCCACATATAGGGGGAGCTGAACCATGCCAAATCCCACGATCCGCCATGAACTGCGCTTCATCCTCAATGGCGAGGACGTCGCCATCACCGATGTTGCGCCCGACGCGACGCTGCTCGACTGGCTACGGCTTAGCCGTTCGCTGCGCGGCACCAAGGAAGGCTGCGCCGAGGGCGATTGCGGCGCTTGCACTGTGCTGATCGGCAAGCTGACGGCAATCGGCCTCGTCTATGAAAGCGTCAACGCCTGCATCCGCTTCATGGGTTCGCTCGACGGCTGCCATGTGGTGACAGTGGAGCATCTGCACGGCGAGAGTGGGAAGTTGCATCCGGTGCAACAGGCGCTGGTGGATTTCCACGGCTCGCAATGCGGCTTTTGCACGCCCGGTTTCGTCATGTCGCTTTATGGGCTTTGGATGCGCGATTCCAGCCCGTCCAATGCGGCAATCGAAAAAGCCTTGCAGGGCAATCTGTGCCGCTGCACCGGTTATGAAGCGATCATGCGTGCGGCGCGTGCCATTTCCAGCTATGGCAAGGCCGAGAGCGATCCGCTGCGAGTCGAGCGCGAGGCGATCACCGCAAGGTTGAAATCGCTGCATGACGGCGCGCGCGTCGAGATCGGCTCCGGCAAGAAGCGCCTGATCGTCCCGGCCAATGCGGACGATTTTGCCGCTCTGCTCGAGGCCGAGCCAACTGCTACCGTCGTCGCCGGTTCCACCGATGTCGGCCTGTGGGTGACCAAGCAGATGCGCGATATTTCGCCCGCGATCTTCATCGGCAATCTCGACGGGCTAGGCGAAATCTCTGCAACGGGCGGTGTCGTCAGCATAGGCGCGGGCGTCACCTACACGGAAGCCTTCTTAACGCTTTCAAAGCATATTCCAGCACTTGGCCCGTTGGTTGATCGCATTGGTGGCGAGCAGGTGCGCAACATGGGCACCATCGGCGGCAACGTCGCCAATGGTTCGCCGATCGGCGACACGCCGCCACCCTTGATCGCGCTTGGCGCGACACTCACGCTGCGCAAGGGGAAGCAGCGGCGCACCATTCCGCTCGAAAAATACTTCATCGCCTATGGCAAGCAGGACCGCCAGCCGGGCGAGTTCGTCGAGAAGGTCACCGTGCCGGTGCCGACGGCTGATGAAAAATTCGCCGTCTACAAGATCACCAAGCGCCGCGACGAGGACATTACGGCCGCCCTTGGGGCGTTTTTCCTGCGCCTGGCTCCGGATGGAACGGTTGCCGAAGTTCGCATCGCCTATGGCGGCATGGCGGCGACGCCGAAGCGGGCCAGCGATGTCGAACAGGCCCTTATCGGCAAAGCGTGGACGGAAGCGACGGTCGAGGTTGCGATGACGGAATACGCCAACGACTTCTCGCCGCTCACCGACATGCGCGCCACCGCCGAATATCGGTCGATGGCCGCGCGCAATCTGCTGCTGCGGTTCTTTGCGGAAACCAGCGGCACCAAGGGGCCGATCCAGGTTTCCCGGCATGAGGCGGCATGATGACCAAGCACACTCCCAACCTGAAGGCCGTAAAGATCAGCGGCGGCGTCGCCACCGAGCGCAGCCATGATTCAGCCCACAAGCATGTCAGCGGTACGGCGGTCTATATCGACGATTTGCCGGAACCGGCCGGTACGCTTCATCTCGGCATGGGCCTCTCCACGGTCGCTCACGGCCTCATCAAGGCCATGGACCTTTCGGCGGTGAGCGCCGCGCCCGGCGTCGTGGATGTGCTGACCTGGAAGGATATTCCCGGGGACAACGACATTTCGCCCAGCGGCATGCACGACGATCCTGTTCTCGCGCAGGACAAGGTGTTGTTCCACGGCCAGCCCGTCTTCGTCGTTTTGGCAACGACGCGCGAACAGGCCCGTCGCGCTGCCCGCCTGGCAAAAATCGAATATGAGGAACTGCCCGCGACCATCGAAATCTGGGACCTGAACCCGGAAACGGACCGCCAGGTCACTACGCCGATGGTCCTTAAGCGCGGCGATGCGGCGGCGGCCCTTGCCACGGCCCCACGGCGCGTAAAGGGCCGCATGAAGCTTGGCGGGCAGGACCATTTCTATCTCGAAGGCCAGGTGTCGATGGCCGTGCCGGGCGAAGACGATGAAGTGACGGTCTATTGCTCGACGCAAGGGCCGACCGAAACGCAGCATATGATCGCGCATGCGCTGGGCGTGCCCAACCATGCGGTGACGGTGGAAGTGCGCCGCATGGGCGGCGGCTTCGGCGGCAAGGAAACACAGGCCAACCAGACCGCGGTGCTGGCGGCGATTGCCGCCAAGAAGCACAAGCGGGCGGTGAAGCTGCGCATGGACCGCGACGAGGACATGACCGCTACCGGCAAGCGGCACGATTTCGCCATCGATTACGACATCGGCTTCGACGACGAGGGCCGCATTCTCGGTATCGACTACATTTTCGCGCTGCGTTGCGGCTTTTCGGCCGATCTGTCGGGTCCGGTCGGCGACCGGGCGCTATTTCACTGCGACAACACCTATTTCTACCCGGCCGTTCACGCTATCTCGGCGCCCTTGTTCACCAATACGGTTTCCAACACCGCTTTTCGCGGCTTTGGCGGACCGCAAGGCATGGTCGGGGCTGAGCGTGTCATCGACGAGATCGCCTTCGCGGTCGGCAAGGACCCGCTCGAAATCCGAAAACTGAATTTCTACGATCCGATGGACAAGCGGGCCGGCCGCGACGTCACGCCCTATCACCAGAAGGTCGAGGACTGCATCATCCAGCGCATCGTGGCGGAACTGGAGGCAAGCGCCGACTATGCCGGGCGGCGGCGCGAGATCGCGGCCTTCAATGCCAACAGCCGCTTCATCAAGCGCGGCATCGCGCTTACCCCGGTCAAGTTCGGGATTTCGTTCACCCGCACCGATTCCAACCAGGCCGGCGCGCTGGTGCATGTCTACACCGATGGCTCGGTGCACATGAACCATGGCGGCACCGAAATGGGGCAGGGCCTGCACCTGAAGGTGGCGCAGGTGGTGGCCGAGGAATTCCAGATCGACATCGAGCGCGTCAAGATCACCGCCACGACCACGGCCAAGGTGCCGAATACCTCGCCGACCGCTGCCTCGTCGGGTGCGGATTTGAACGGCATGGCGGCGCAGAACGCGGCCCGCCAGATCAAGGAACGGCTGATCGACTTTGCCGCCGAAGCGCATCAGGTTCCAAAGGATCAGGTCGTTTTCCTTCCCAACCGGGTGCGGGTCGGCAACCAGGAGATTTCCTTCAACGATCTGGTCAAGCAGGCTTATACGGCGCGCATCCAGCTTTCGGCGGCGGGGTTTTATAAGACGCCGAAGATCCATTGGGATCGCGCCAAGGGCAAGGGGCATGCCTTCTACTATTTCGCCTATGGCGCGGCCTGTTCGGAGGTGTCGGTCGACACACTGACCGGCGAATATGTGGTCGAGCGCACCGATATATTGCACGATGCCGGCCGCTCGTTGAACCCGGCCATCGACCTTGGCCAGGTCGAGGGTGGTTTCATCCAGGGTATGGGCTGGCTGACCACGGAGGAACTGTGGTGGGACGGCAAGGGCCGGCTGCGCACGCATGCGCCGTCCACCTACAAGATTCCGCTGGCGTCTGACCGGCCGAAAATCTTCAACGTCGCGCTGACCGACTGGTCGGAAGCCTATGAGCCGACCATCCATCGCTCCAAGGCCGTCGGCGAGCCGCCCCTGCCGCTCGGCCTGTCGGTATTGCATGCGCTGTCGGACGCGGTGGCCAGCGTTGCCGACCACAAGATCTGTCCGCGCCTCGACGCGCCGGCAACGCCGGAGCGCGTGCTGATGACAATGGAAAGGCTGAAGCAGGAAGCCGGGAAATAGCGTCGGCGGGGGTGTGCCGGAGGTGAGTGTGCCGAAGAAGCCCGCCGTCCAAGCCATGGGAGGTCGCACATGACGTCGACCGTGCAGGAATTGAAGGATTTCCTTGGCTCTGCCGAGCTTCTTGCCCTTGTCGAGGTCGCGTCGGCGAAAGGCTCGACGCCGCGCGAAAAGGGCGCATCCATGCTGGTTTCCGCTTCGGCCATTCATGGCACCATCGGCGGCGGCCAGCTTGAATTCATGTCGATCGACAAGGCGCGGCAGATGCTGTCACCCAACGGGCACGATCTTCGCGCCACGCTCGATATTCCGCTCGGGCCGGAAATCGGCCAGTGCTGCGGCGGCAGGGTGGAAGTGCTGATCCGCCGGATCGACGACGCGCTTGCGGCGGAATTGATGGCGGCGGCGGAAGTCGAGGAAGCGGGCCTCCCACAGGTCTGCATTTTCGGTGGCGGTCATGTCGGGCAGGCGCTGGCGGCGGCGATTGCGCTGCTGCCGGTTCAGGCCATCGTGGTCGAAACACGCGCCGATGCGCTGGAAGGCATGCCGGAAGCGGTCGAGACGCGGTTGACGCCGATGCCGGAGGAAATCGTGCGGCAAGCCTTGCCCGGCGCTGCCTTCGTCGTGCTCACCCATGACCACGCGCTGGATTTCCTGATCGTCGCGGAAGCGTTGAAACGCGGAGACGCGGCCTATGTCGGCATGATCGGTTCGAAAACCAAGAAAGCGACTTTCAAAAGCTGGTTCCTGAAAACCGCCGGCGGCAACGAGGCGGAATTTGCCCGCCTCGTTTCACCGATCGGCGGCGACGCCGTCAAGGACAAGCGTCCGCGCGTTATCGCAGCGCTCGCCGCCGCCGAAATCATGACGGCGCTTGCGCAGAGCATCGCGCCGGTCGCGCCGCCAAAACGGCAGCGCGTAACCGGGTAAAATCGAAAAACTATTCTTTTTCCTGCGTGTGGGCTTCCAGGAACCACAGCGATTTGTCGAGCGAACGCGAATAGGCGGTGAGGATGTCGGCGGCATCGGCATCGCCCGCCTCGTCCGTATCGTCGATGGCTGCGCGGGCATTGTTTGCCGCCAGCGCATAGCGCTCGATCAGCGCCGCGAGGTGGTCCTTGGTCTTGTAGATGTCGGTCGGATAGGGCTTTAGCGGCGATGCCTTGACCACGGCCTGCGAGGTGCCGATGGCGGTGCCGCCCAACTGTACCGCACGTTCGGCGATCGTATCGACATGTACGTCGAGTTCGGCGCGAAAACCGTCCAGCATCTCGTGGATGGCGATGAACTGCGGCCCCTTGAGGTTCCAGTGCGCCTGCTTGGTGATGAGCGCCAGGTCAATCGCGTCGGCGAGACGGGCGTTGAGAATGTCGATCGAGACTTTCTTGGCGTTGGATTTGAGATCGTTGTGTGTGGGATGAGAGGCCATCGGGAACTCCATAGGGTTAGGTCGCGAAGGGCGGCCAGCGCCGGTCGCGCATTCCATTAATGTGCGAGGCGCGCACCGGTTCCTCAACTGCTTCTATTTGCCCGCCAGAAGGTCTTTTATCAGCCGCTGGCAGCGCTCGGCCATGAAGTCGAGCAGCAGCCGCACTTTGGGGTCCTGCAACTTCTTGTGCGGGTAGACCGCGGCGAACTGCACCGGTGTTGGCGGCGTGGCTGCCAGGATCACTTTCAGCCGCCCGTCGCGCAGATACGGCTCGACCTCGAAACGCGGCTTGTTGATGATGCCGCGCCCCGAAAGCGCCCAGCCGGTCAGCACATCGCCGTCATCGCTGTCGAACGGCCCGTGCACTTCGAATTTGTGCGGCCCGGTCGGCATTTGCAGCATCCAGTAGAACTCCCGGCTGCCGGGATAGCGCAGCATAAGGCAATCGTGCTTTCGATCCAGAAGGTCGCTCGGGTCGTTCGGCTCGCCATGCGTTTCGAGATAGGCGGGCGCCGCGACCAGCACGCGCTCGCAATCCATGATGCCGCGCATGCGCAGCGAGGAATCCTCGATGATCCCGAGCCGGAAGGCGACGTCGATGCCTTCCTTCATGATATCGACATTATGGTCGGAGAGCCGCAGCCGCACCTCGATATCGGGATATCTGTCGCGAAAATCGGGAATGCCCGAAGCGATCAGGCGGCGTCCGAGCCCCAGCGGCGCAGTGACCTTGATGGTCCCGCGCGGCTGGCCGGAAAGGGCGCTGACGGCGGCCTCGGCATGCGCGATTGCGTCCATTACCTGTTTTGCGCCTTCATAGAAAACCGTACCGTGTTCGGTCGGCATCAACTGCCGCGTCGTGCGGTTGAACAGGCGCACGCCCAGATGCTTTTCCAATTCCTTGATGCGGTTCGAGGCGACCGCTGGCGAGATGCGCATGTCGCGTCCCGCGGCCGACAGATTGCCCAGTTCGACGACGCGGACGAAAACGGAAATGTTGTCCAGATAGGCCATGTTGGGTTTCGATCCGTGGCTTTCAGGCGGCTGCGTGGGTGGACCGTAGTATTTTACAATTTTTTTTGAAAGTCCTCGTGCGCGCCACCCCTTTTCGTTTACGCGCCAGCCCGTAAAGTCGCAGGCTCTAGAGGAAGGACGATCATGCTCGATTTCGCGATATTCTGGGAGTGGCTCGCCTTCGCGGTGCGCTGGCTGCATGTCATCACCGCCATCGCCTGGATCGGCTCGTCCTTCTATTTCGTGGCGCTCGACCTCGGTCTGCGCCAGCGTCCCGGCCTGCCCGCCGGCGCTTATGGCGAGGAATGGCAGGTGCATGGCGGCGGCTTTTACCACATCCAGAAATACCTGGTCGCGCCGGCCGAGATGCCCGAGCACCTGACCTGGTTCAAATGGGAAAGCTACGCCACGCTGCTGTCGGGTTTCGCCCTGCTCGCCATCGTCTATTACGCGGGTGCGAGCCTGTTCCTGATCGACCCGAACGTGCTCGACGTATCGGTGCCGGTCGGCATCATGATCTCGATCGCCTGCCTCGCCTCGGGCTGGATCGTCTACGACGTGCTGTGCCGCTACCTGATCGGCAAGGCCGACACCGGCCTGATGCTGTTGCTCTACGTCATCCTGGTGTTCATGGCGTGGGGGCTGACGCATCTGTTCACCGGGCGCGCCGCCTTCCTGCATCTGGGCGCCATCACCGCCACCATCATGTCGGCCAACGTCTTCATGGCCATCATCCCCAACCAGAAGATCGTCGTCGCCGACCTGATCGCCGGGCGCAAACCCGATCCGAAATACGGCCAGATCGCCAAGCAGCGCTCACTGCACAACAATTACCTGACACTGCCCGTGCTGTTCCTGATGCTGTCGAACCACTATCCGTTGGCGTTCGGGACAGAGTTCAACTGGGTCATCGCCTCGCTGGTGTTCATGATCGGTGTGCTGATTCGGCACTATTTCAACACGCATCATGCCAGGAAGGGCAACCCGACCTGGACGTGGCTGATGGCCCTCCTCCTGTTCATCGTCATCATCTGGCTGTCGACGGTGCCGAAAGTGCTGACCGGTGAGCCTAAAGTGTCGTCCGCCGCTGAAATTTATGTGGCTTCCGCGCATTTTCCGGCGGTGCGCGACACGGTAATGGGCCGCTGCGCCATGTGCCATGCGGCGGAACCGTCTTATGAAGGCATCTATCATGCGCCGAATGGCGTGATACTGGATACGGATGCGGGCATTGCCGCGCATGCCAAGGAAATCTACCTGCAGGCCGGGCGCAGCCATGCCATGCCGCCGGCCAACGTCACGCAGGTCACCGACAAGGAACGCGCCCTGCTGGTAAGCTGGTATGAGGGCGCGGGGAAATAGCATGACGACAACACTTCTGCGCGGCCGCACGCTTTCCTTTCTGCGCTGGCCGGAAACCATCGATGACGCCGCCTCGTATCACTATGAGGAAGACGGTGGCCTGCTGATCCGCGCCGGCAAGATCGTCGCTGCCGGCCCCTACGCCCAAGTTGAAAAACAGGCGGGCGAGGGCGCGAAAAAGATCGACCACCGGCCGCACCTGCTGCTGCCCGGCTTCATCGACGCGCATGTTCATTTCCCGCAGATGCAGGTCATCGCCAGCTATGGCGCGGAGCTGCTCGACTGGCTGAACGTCTACACTTTCCCGGAAGAGACGAAATTCGCCAACGCGCAGCATGGCCGCCGCATCGCGCGCCTGTTCCTGGACGAGATGCTGCGCCACGGCACCACGACGGTCTCGGCCTATTGCTCGGTGCACAAGGCGTCGGCCGAGGCGTTTTTCGAGGAAAGCCACGCCCGCAACATGCTCAACATCGCCGGCAAGGTGATGATGGACCGCAACGCGCCGGAGGGCGTGCTGGACACGCCGCAATCCGGCTATGACGACACCAAGGCGCTGATCGGCGACTGGCACGGCAAGGGCCGCCAGCTCTATGCCATCACGCCGCGCTTCGCGATCACGTCGAGCCCTGAGCAGATGGAAATGGCGGGCACGCTGATGAAGGAATTCCCCGGCCTTCACATGCAGACGCATCTGTCGGAAAACCACGCCGAAATCGCCTTCACCCAGGAACTCTATCCGTGGGCGCGCGACTATACCGACGTCTACGAGCATTACGGATTGCTCGGCGCAAAAAGCCTGTTCGGCCATTCGATCCATCTGTCCGAGCGCGAGGCGGACGTGCTGTCCGACACCGGTTCGATCGCGGTATTCTGCCCGACCTCGAACCTGTTCCTTGGCTCCGGCCTGTTCGACTACCAGCGCTATCGCCGCCGCGAAAAGCCGCTGCGCATCGCCACCGCCACCGATGTCGGCGGCGGCACCAACTATTCCATGCTGCGCACCATGGACGAGGGCTACAAGGTGATCGCGCTGAACGGCGAGAAGCTGAACCCGTTCCAGTCCTTCTGGCAGATCACGCGCGGCAACGCCGAAGCGCTGTCGGTCGCGGAAAAAGTGGGCACGCTGGCGGAAGGCACCGACGCCGATATCGTCGTGCTGGATTCAAGCGCCACGCAGGGAATGAAGCTTCGCATGGAGACAATCGAAACGTTGGCGGAGGAATTGTTCCTGCTGCAGACGCTGGGTGACGACCGCGCCGTGCGCGAGGTCTATGTGGCCGGCAGAGCGGCCAAGAGCGACATGGCTGGGTAGTGCGCCCTTCGAGGCTCGCTTTGCGAGCACCTCAGGATGAGGACGGTGGTGCAACGGGATTTTAAAGCGGGGGTTCGAACGGCGGTGATCCTCATTCGCACCGTGGGAAATCATGCATCGGCTCAGCCACGCCTGAGCCAACTACTACCTCCCTCATCCTGAGGTGCGAGCAAAGCGAGCCTCGAAGGACGCACAGCGCTTGACCGGGCGATGCTTGTCGTACAAAGCGGACGATAAGTTTCAAGGGAAGAAAAATGACCGCAGCCGACGATATCGAGACGATCAGGCGGCAGGAGGCCACCCTCGTCTTCGACAGTTTCGACGAGGCGACCGCGTTCTCCATCGGCTCGGCGATCCGCGAGCGCGGCATGGCGGAAAACATGCCGATTGTCATCGATATCCGCACCTTCGACCGCCCGCTTTTCTATGCAGCACTGCCCGGTTCGAACGCCTCCAACCCCGATTGGGCGCGGCGCAAGATCAATGTGGTGAAGCGGTTTCTCAAAAGCACCTACCGCATGGTTCTGGAGCAGGACCGCCCCGACCGCACCTTCAAGCCGGGCGAGGGGCTGGATATCACCGACTATGTGCTGGCCGGCGGTGGCTTCCCCATTACCGTGAAAGGTGCCGGCGTCATTGGCGTCATTGCCGTTTCCGGCCTGCCAGAGCGCGACGACCACGGCGTCGTCGTGGATGCCCTGTGCGCGCATCTGGGCAAGGATGCCAAGGCGCTGGCGCTGCCGAAGGCAGGAGAGTGAAGTGGCGGTCATCGATCCCAAATCCTTCCTGACCTCCATCTTCGACATCGCCGTTGCCGCCGCCGATCCGGAAAGAACCATACGCAGCCATTTGCCGGGCAAGCCCAAGGGCCGCACCGTCATTGTCGGCGCAGGCAAGGGGGCGGCGCAGATGGCGGCCGCATTCGAGAAGGCGTGGGACGGACCGCTGGAGGGGCTGGTCGTCACCCGCTACGGCTATGGTGCGAAGACCGAGCGTATCGAAGTCATCGAGGCCGCCCATCCCGTTCCTGACCTGGCCGGGCTGGAAGCGTCGCGCCGGCTGCTGGACAAGGTTTCCGACCTGACCGAGGACGATCTGGTCGTGGCGCTGATCTGCGGTGGCGGTTCGGCCCTGCTGCCGTCGCCGGCACCCGGCTTGACGCTGGCCGACGAGATTGCTGTCAACGAGGCGCTGCTGGCTTCCGGCGCGCCGATTTCGGCGATGAACACGATCCGCAAGCATCTGTCCTGCATCAAGGGCGGTCGGCTTGCCGCCGCCGCATGGCCGGCGAAGGTTGTGTCGCTGGTGGTGTCCGACATTCCCGGCGACAACCCCGCGCTGGTCGCTTCCGGGCCGACGATTCCCGACGCCGCCACCCGCCAGGATGCGTTGGCCGCGATCGCCGCCTATGGCATGAAGCTGCCCGAGGCGGTGATGGCCCACATCGGCTCGCCCGTCGCCGATGCGCCGCGCCCGGATGACGAAAAATTCGCCCGCAACGAAGTGCACCTGATCGCCTCCGCCGCCGTATCGCTGGAAGCCGCCGCCGCGCAAGCCGCGCGTCATGGCATCGATGCGGTTATTCTGTCGGATTCCATCGAGGGCGAAGCGCGCGAAGTGGGCTCGGTCCATGCAGCCATCGCCCGTGAGGTCGCGGTGCGAAACCGGCCGTTCAACAAGCCGGTGCTGATCCTGTCGGGCGGCGAGACGACCGTGACGCTTAGAGCCAAGGGCAAAGGCGGCCGCAATTCCGAATTCCTGCTGGCCTTCGCCATCGGCATCGCCGGGGTCCACGGCATCCATGCGCTGGCCGCCGATACGGATGGCATCGACGGCTCGGAAGACAATGCCGGCGCGTTTGCCGATGGCTCGACGGTCCAGCGCATGCGCGCGGCAGGCGTCGACGCAAAAGCCATGCTGGCCGGCAACAATGCCTGGACCGCGTTCAATGCGGTGGACGATTTGTTCGTGCCCGGCCCGACCGGCACCAATGTCAACGATTTGCGGGCGGTTTTGGTGCGGTAGTGGCGAGGCAAATGCCACCTCCCTCATCCTGAGGTGCGAGCGGAGCGAGCCTCGAAGGACGCACCACGCTGCCATCACACCTCGTGCAAATAGAGGTGGTAGTCCAGTTCGCTGACGGTGCGCGCCACGCGCAGATATTCGGATTGCTTGATCGCCACGAAGGTGCGGTGCAGATCCTCCCCCAGGGCGCTTTTGAGAAACGTCGATGCCCGTGCCGCCTCGATTGCGGCGCGCCAGTCGACCGGCATCGTGGTGCGCGTTTCAGCCGCTTCGTAGCCGTTGCCGACGGTTTCGGGGCCGGGATCGAGGCCTTCGTCGAGCCCTTTGACGATGCCCGCCAAAACGGTCGCGGCGACCAGATAGGGATTGGCGTCGACGCCCGACGGCCGGTGCTCGATGCGCCTGCTTTTCTTGTCGCCCGCCGGCACGCGCAGCGCTACCGAGCGGTTGTTGACGCCCCAGGTCGGCGTTACCGGCGCGTAGGATTGCGAGACGAAACGCCGCCATGAATTGGCATGCGGCGCAAACACCAGCATCGATTCCGCCATGGTCTGGATAAGCCCGCCCAGACCTTGCAGGAGGGGCAGGGAGCGGGTTTCGCCATCCGTCTCCGTAAAGACGTTCCTGCCGTTCTCGTCGAGCAGCGAAACGTGGAAATGCATGCCGGAGCCGGCGTATTTCTCGATCGGCTTGGCCATGAAACAGGCGGTCACGCCGTGCCGGCGCGCCTGCGTCCGCACCAGCCGCTTCAGCATGACCAGATCGTCCGCTGCCCGCATCACGTCCTCGCGGTAGTTCAGCGTCAATTCGTACTGGCCCGGCGCATATTCCGAAATCACCGTCTCAGCCGGAATGCCCTGCAGCTTCGCGGCCTGGTAAATATCGGAAAACAGCGGCTCCATGCCGTGCAGGTGATCGACCGAATACACCTCTGTCTTGGCCGAATGGCGGCCGTCGAGCACCGCGCGCGCCGGCTGCACCTTGCCGTCGCCGTCGCGCTCATTGGCGAGGAGAAAAAATTCAAGTTCGAAGGCGCCGGCCGGATGAAGCCCCTTTTCGGCCAGGATTTCGACCTGACGGGCAAGCGCGTGGCGCGGATCGGAGGTCATCGGCGCGCCGTCGAGATGGTACATCGACATCATGACCTGCGCGCGCGGCGGCTGCGTGCCGTGCAGCGGCGCCAGCGTTCCGGGAATGGGCCAGGCGCGCAGGTCGCCGTCGCCGGTTGCCCAGATCAGGCCGGTTTCGTGGACGTCCTCGCCGGTGATATCGAGGCCGAGCACGGAAATCGGCATATGCCGTCCGCCCTCGAAAACCGCCGCCAGTTCATGCCGGCGGATGATCTTTCCGCGCCCGACACCGTTGGCGTCGATGAGGACGATATCCACCGCCTCGATTTCGGGATGGCGTTCAAGGAAGGCTTTCGCCTCGGTGGGCGTCGAACCCGAAGGTGAAGTCATGATGGCGCTCGGTTGAACCTTGTGCTTGTCTCATGCCGCACGCTTCCCCGCAACCGGGGCTTCAGGCGGAAATATCGATGACGCCGCAATCGCCGGTGGCGCTGCCGAAGACCACGCGCCGTTCGCTCTTGTCCCACATCATCGCGGTGATCGCGCCCTTGCCCGGCCGGCGCAGCAGCACTTCCTTGGCGTCTTGAAAACGCGCGGCGATGACCATGCCGTCGTCGTAGCCGATGGCGGTGACGTCTTCGCTGGGGTGGCAGGCCACACAGGTCACCATGGCGTTGCCGCGCGTGCCGAGTTCCAGCGGGGCCTTGCCCATCGGGCCGTCCTTGCCCGAAAACGGCCAGACGATGGCCGCCGGCGCGCCGGAGCTTGCCAGCCATTTGCCCTTGGCAGCCCACGACAGGCTCTTCACCTTGCCCGGATAGCCCGACATGCGCATGTGCTTGCCGTCGGCAAGCTTCCAGCCATGCAACGCGTTTTCCTGCATGGAGGTGACCAGGAAATTGCCGTCCGGCGAAAAGGTGATCCCTGTATGCGCGCCGGCCCATTCCAGTTCAGTCGGCTTGCCCTCGGCAGCGGGGAAATGCAGCGTTGCGCCATTATAACGAGCAACGCCGATGCGCATGCCCTTCGGCGAAAAGGCGACACCCTCGACCGAGCGCGGATGCGAAAATTCCTTCGACCTACCGTCGTTGAAACGCACGTAGGCCGTCTTGCCGGTGCCATAGGCGACCGCGCCTTGCGGGCCGGCTGCGACGTTGGCGATCCATTTCCTGCCCGCGCTCGCCAGTTCGGTGGCTTTTCCGTCAGCCTCGACGGCAAACACCTTGCCGTCTTCGCCGCCGGTGATCAGCCGGTCGCTGGCCGGGTCATGGACGGCGCAGAGCAGGCCGTCATTGGCCTGCATGGTTTTCTGGCCGTGATCGAGCCGATGGATCGAGCCATCCGCCATGGCGAAATGCGGCACGTCGTTGAGGAACACGGCGGCGATGCAATGACCGTCGAGGTCGAGAGGCGCAACTGTCGGCATGTGTCAGGCTGCTGCCTGGCAGGCATCGAAGCTGTTTTTCAGCCTCTCGGCGTCGAGTTCGCGGCCGATGAACACCAGCCGGCTTTCGTGCTTTTCGCCGTCTTTCCACGCGCGCTGGTGGTCGCCTTCGATGATCATGTGCACGCCCTGGATGACGTAGCGCTCGTCGTCGCCCTTGAGCGCAATGATGCCTTTCAGCCGCAGGATGTTGGGGCCTTCCATCTGGGTGATTTTTTCGATCCACGGGAAGAACTTTTTAGGGTCCATCTCGCCGCCGCGCAGCGAAACCGACTGCACCGTCACGTCATGAATGGCGGACGGATGCGCATGGTCGTGATCATGATGATCGTGGCCGTGATGGTCGTGGTCATGATGATGGTGATCGTGATCGTGGTCGTGGTCGCAATCCGGGCCGCACTCATGGTCGTGGTCATGCTCGTCATGCGCTTCGAGGAAATGCGGGTCGTTCTCCAGCGCGCGGCTGAGATCAAACGCGCCGCGATCTAGAACGTCGGTCAGCGGCAGGCTGGCGCGGGTGGTTCGGTGGATTTTCGCGGCCGGGTTGATGGCGCGGATCGTTGCTTCGACGGCGCGCAACTCTTCCGGCGTCACCAGGTCGGTCTTGTTGAGCACGATGACGTCGGCAAAGGCGATCTGGTCCTCTGCCTCTTTCGAATCCTTCAGGCGCAGCGGCAGATGCTTGGCATCGACCAGCGCCACCACGGCGTCTAGCTTGGTCTTGGAGCGCACATCGTCGTCCATGAAGAAGGTCTGCGCCACCGGCACCGGATCGGCGAGGCCAGTCGTCTCGATGACGATGGCGTCGAAGCGGCCTGGCCTGCGCATCAGGCCCTCGACCACGCGGATCAGGTCGCCGCGCACCGTGCAGCAGACGCAGCCATTGTTCATCTCGTAGATTTCCTCGTCGGATTCCACGATCAGCTCGTTGTCGATGCCGATCTCGCCGAACTCGTTGACGATCACAGCGTAGCGCTTGCCGTGGTTTTCCGAGAGAATCCGGTTGAGCAGCGTGGTCTTGCCGGAACCGAGATAGCCGGTAAGCACGGTCACGGGAATTTGCGTCTGGGTGTCGCTCATGTCTGAACCTCGAAGGGGATTTGTTGCCTCCATATAGGATGACGCGCCGCGTTTTGCACGACCAATCCCGCCTGTTTCGCATTGGGCCAGATCGCAGCCATTTGTGCTGAAAATTGCGATGCAAAGCACCGATCACAGGCTATAGAGGGCTTTTGGTCTCGGGGACGCCGGTTTGGATTTTTTCGATGTCGTGATCGTAGGCGCGGGCGCTGCCGGCATGATGTGCGCCATCGAGGCGGGCAAACGCGGCCGCACCGTGCTAGTCATCGACCATGCGCGGACCGCCGGCGAAAAGATCCGCATCTCCGGCGGCGGCCGCTGCAACTTCACCAACATCCACGCCGGTCCGAAGAACTTCCTGTCGCAGAACCCGCATTTCTGCATCTCGGCGTTGAAGCGCTACACGCAGCATGATTTCATTGCACTGGTGAAAAGCTACGGCATCGCCTTCCACGAAAAGACGCTGGGGCAGTTGTTCTGCGACGGCTCGGCCACGCAGATCATCGCTCTACTGCTGGAAGAAATGAAGCGCCACGGTGCGGTGCTGCGGCTGAACACACGCGCGGAAAAAGTCGAAAAGAGCGCAGATGGTTTCGTCGTCGGGCTTGAGGACGGACCAGTGCGCTGCGCCTCGCTGGTGGTGGCGAGCGGCGGAAAGTCGATCCCCAAGATGGGCGCTTCGGGCTGGGGCTACGACCTTGCCGCGCAGTTCGGCGTGGCGGTGGTCGAAACACGCCCGGCTCTGGTGCCGCTGACCTTCGAGCCGAATACGCTGGAGCGCTTGAAGCCGCTGGCCGGCATCGCGGTGGATGCCGTGGTGTCGTGCAACAAGATAAAATTCTCGGAAGCCATGCTGTTCACGCATCGCGGCATCAGCGGGCCTTCCATCCTGCAGATCTCGTCCTATTGGCGCGAGGGCGACGAGATCGGCATCGCCATGCTGCCGGGCGTCGATGTGTTCGAGGCGTTGCGCGCGGCGCGCGCTGAAAACGGCAAGCAGGCGGTGCAGACGGTGCTGGCCGCCTTCCTGCCGAAAAAACTGGCGCAGACCATCGCGGAGCAGCTCGGCGCATCGAAACATCTGGCCGACATGCCGGACAAGGAGTTTCGCCGCGTCGAGGCGGCCGTCAACGACTGGCGCATCAAGCCCGCAGGTTCGGAAGGCTATCGCACGGCCGAGGTGACGCTGGGCGGCGTCGATACGCGCGATCTGGATTCGAAGACCATGGCCGCCAGAGCGGTGCCGGGCCTCTATTTCATCGGCGAGGTGGTGGATGTCACCGGCTGGCTCGGCGGCTACAATTTCCAGTGGGCGTGGTCCTCCGGCTGGTGCGCCGGGCAGGCGGTTTGAGGCTCGCCAGACAGGGGCGAACGATAAAGCAGAGCCGGATAACGACTGTCATCTAACTGTAATCTGGCTCTGCCATAAGCATGTCGCTGCGGTTTCGCTTGCCGGCAAAGGGCTTTTCGCGGGCGAAAGACGGGGCGATTGCAAGCGGGGCATGATTATCTTGCCCGCCTATCACGGACCCGAGAGGAAGACATGGCCAAGCCAGACAGAACCGCGACGATGAACCGGCTGCATTCGGCGGCAAGACTGGCGCGCACGGCGCTCGCCGCTCGCCTTCTGGCGCACGGCTTTTATGCCGG
The DNA here is from genome assembly GCF_054489405.1 of Mesorhizobium sp. A623. Classification (NCBI taxonomy): domain Bacteria; kingdom Pseudomonadati; phylum Pseudomonadota; class Alphaproteobacteria; order Hyphomicrobiales; family Phyllobacteriaceae; genus Mesorhizobium; species Mesorhizobium sp. A623. Next base: position 63,462 of record NZ_JBTMXB010000015.1, on the reverse strand, counting down.
CCAGGACCAGATCATGCTGTCGCTGGAGGAAGAGGACGGCCAGACGCCCGGCAAGCTCGCCGCTCGCCTCGGCGTCCGTCCGCCGACCATCACCAAGACCATCAACCGCCTGCAGGCACAGGGTTTTCTGGACAAGCGCGCTTCCGATGCCGATGCGCGCCAGGCGCATATCTTCCTGACCGATCTTGGCCGCGGCACCATCCGCGCCATCGAGAAATCGGTGAAGAAGACCGAAAAGCAGGCGCTGAAGGGCCTCGACAAGAAAGAGCAAAAAGTGCTGTTCAAGATGCTGGCCCGCATCGAGGCGAACTTGTTGGACGAAGAACTGGACCTTGCCGAAGAGAGCCCTGAGATCGAAGGCAAACACGACGCTGAAGAGTAGGCACGACGCTGAAGAGTAGGCCGTTTCATTCTATTGCGGCCGCCGAACGCGCCGGCGGCTGGCCTGCCTGCGCAAAGCCTGTAGGCCAGGGCGGCCTTTGGCCTTGCCGCCGCGTGTCAATTCACGCACAAGGCTGATGTCCGAATGAAACGGTCTTGTCTTGCCACACCCTTCCTCAAAATCAGAACAAGCGACACCGCCAACTGCGATCATCTACATGATCGTCACCTATATCGGTTTCACTTTTTTGGACTCGTCCAGCAAGTTTCTCGTGCTCGCCGGCATCGCCCCGTTCTTCATCGCCTGGTGTCGTTTTGCCGGCCATGTCGTGCTGGTGGCCCTCTTGTTTCGCGGCTGGAAAGATAGCCGGCGGTTCTTGGCCAAAAACCTGCCCGCCCATGTCTTGCGCGGCGCGTTCCTTGCCAGTTCGACCGTCTTCAACGTCATGGCGCTGCGCTATCTGCAACTGGCGGAAACGACCTCGATCTATTTCTTCGCACCGATGGTCATCACAGCCCTTGCCGGCCCCATGCTTGGCGAATGGGCGGGCTGGCGCCGTTGGCTTGCCATCTGGATCGGCTTTGCCGGCGTGCTCGTCATCACCCGGCCGGGCGTCGGCGTTTTCGGCATCGGCCACGCCTTTGCCCTGGCGGCCATGCTGGCGAACTGTTTCTATGTCATCATGACCCGGCGCATGTCCGCCACCGAAACGCCGGAAAGCCTAATCCTGTTTGCCGCCCTTGCCCCCGTCATCCTGCTTTTGCCGATGCTGCCCTTCTCGCTGACGCTTCCGGCCACGCCCCTGCAATGGCTCATCCTGGCGATGCTGGGCGTCTTCGGCGGCGTCAGCCACTGGTTTCTGATCAAGGCCTACAGCCTTGCCACCGCCACCGCGCTCGCGCCCTATCCCTATTCGCAGATGATTTGGATGATTGCCTTCGGCTGGCTCATCTTCCACCAGTTCCCCGACAACTGGACCCTTGCGGGTGCCGCCATCATCGTCGCCAGCGGTCTCTACATCGTCCACCGCGAGCATCGGCTGCGCGTGCGCAATCGCGCAGCACCCGGCGCCGAGACGGAAGTGCTGGCGAAAACGCTTTGACTCACTGAAAATCGGTGGCATAAGCCGCGTTTAAATTGTTTAAACAAACGGTTTAAACCGGGGGCCACTCCACTGGCACAAAAGATCAAGCTATCGACCATCGCCGACGCGCTCGGCGTGTCGACCGCCACCGTCTCGCTGGCGCTGCGCGACAGTCCGCTGGTTGCCGCCTCGACGCGCGAGCGCATCAAGGACCATGCGCGCGCCATCGGCTATATCTACAACCGTCGCGCCGCTAGCTTGCGCACCTCGCGCTCGGGCATTGTCGGCGTCGTCGTCCACGACATCATGAACCCGTTCTATGCGGAAATCCTGCGCTCCATCGAAAGCGAACTCGACCGCAGCCGCCAGACCTTCATCCTGTCCAACCACTATGACCAGCTTGAAAAGCAGCGCCTCTTCATCGACACGCTGCTGCAACTCGGTGCGGACGGCGTCATCATGTCGCCGGCCATCGGTACGCCGGCTTCCGATATCCTGATGGCCGAGGAAAACGGCCTGCCGGCGGTGCTCATCGCCCGCGATGTCGAGGACGCGCATGTGCCGGTGTTTCGCGGCGACGACGCCTACGGCACCGCACTTGCCACCAACCATCTGATCTCGCTCGGCCACAAGCGCATCGTCATGATCGGCGGGACCGAGCAGACCTCGACCGGCCACGACCGTTATCAGGGCTATGTCAACGCGATGGAAGCGGCGGGGCTGGAGGTCAAGCCGTCCTGGCGCATTTCCGGCCCGCGCACCAAGCAGGCCGGCTTCGAGGCGGCCAGCCAGTTCCTGGCGCTGAAGGACAAGCCGACCGCCGCCTGCTGCTGGAACGACCTCGTCGCCATCGGCCTGATGAACGGCATCGCGCGCGCCGGCCTGGTTCCGGGCGTCGACGTTTCCGTCACCGGCTATGACGATCTGGAGGAAGCTTCGATCGCAACGCCGGCCCTCACTACGGTGTGGAACGGCCAGCGCGAGGTCGGCCGCCGCGCCGCAAGCGCGCTGCTCGACAAGCTCAACGGGCAGACGGTTCGCCCGTCGCAGGAACTCATCAAGCCCGAACTGCATGTGCGCCAGTCCACCGGAAAGCCGGTGGAGCGCAGTTAGATCGCCGTGCGTCCTATCGGACGCACAAAGGACGATCTAACGCTTTGATTGAGCATCGGAATAATCCGAAAACCGGATTCCACTTTTCGGTCCGATGCTCTAAGCTCGACCTTCACCACAGGAAAACGCCATGGCCGCCGACCTTCGCTCGATACCAATCCTGGTGCCCGGAAAGTTGTATGAGCATGCCGTCTCGCGCATCGGCGAGGAATTTCACCTGGTTTCCATCGAGCGCATCGACCCAGTGCTGGTAACAGTCGAACTGCGCGATACGGTGCGCGGCATCGCGGCTTCGCCGGCCATCGACAAGGCATTCCTCGGCGCGGATTTCCTGAACGCGCTGCCCAATGTCGAGATCATCGCCAATTTCGGCGTCGGCTATGACGGCGTCGATGCCGCCTATGCCGGGCAGCACGGCATCATGGTCACCAATACGCCGGACGTGTTGACGGAAGAGGTGGCCGACACGGCGGTCGGCTTGCTGATCTCCACCATCCGCGAGTTTTCGCGCGCGGAAAGCTGGCTGCGCGCCGGAAACTGGGTGGCCAAGGGGAATTATCGCCTGTCGCCGCTCACCCTGCGCGGCCGGTCCATCGGCATCTTCGGTCTTGGCCGTATCGGGCTTGCCGTTGCACGCCGGTTGGAAGCGTTCGGCCTGAAGATTGCCTATCACAACCGGCGGCCGGTCGAGGGCGTCGCCTACGCCTATCATCCGACCCTGAAGGGTCTGGCCGCGGCGGTCGATACGCTGATCTGCATTGCGCCGGGCGGCGCCGCCACCGAAAATGCCATCAACGCCAAAGTTCTTTCAGCGCTGGGCAGCAATGGCGTGCTCGTCAATATCGGGCGTGGCTCGACCGTGGATGCCGACGCGCTCGCCGACGCGCTCACCAACGGCACCATCGCCGCCGCCGGATTGGACGTTTTCGCCGACGAGCCGAACGTGCCGCAAGCCTTGCTCGATGCGCCCAACACGGTGCTTTTGCCGCATATCGCTTCGGCATCGGTCCACACGCGCCGCGCCATGGCCGACCTTTGCGCCAACAACCTGGTTTCGTGGTTCCAGGATGGCAAGGCGCTGACGCCGGTGCCCGAAACGGTCAATGTGAAGGCGAAGTAGGGGGTTCCCAAGAGGGAGGATTACTGGGGCTGAATTACCCCCACCCGAAAGGAGCGGCCTCCCCAAATTCTACTCCGCTGCCGTCCGCGCGGCGGTTTTCGCGGTAGCATGCGCGCGCACGGCGTCGCCGAAGGCCTGAAAAATCCGGGCCGACGCGTCGTCCGACTTCACCCAGTATTCCGGGTGCCATTGGACGCCGACTGCGAAACTGCGTGAATTGCGGACCGAGACGGCTTCGACTGTACCGTCCTGCGCCACCGCCTCTATCTGCAGGTTCGGACCCAGCCGGTCGACGCCCTGGCGGTGAACCGAATTGACCAGGATGTCGCCCGCGCCGAATACGCCGGCCAGGCAGCTTCCCGGCTTGATCGAAACGCTCTGGCGGATCGCGAAGCGCTCGTCCTGTTTGTCGCTGACGGGCGCGCGGTGGTCGAGCGCGCCTTCGCGTTCCTGTATTTCGGTTCCGAGCGAGCCGCCGAGCGCGACGTTCAGTTCCTGAATGCCGCGGCAGATGGCCAGCAGCGGCACTCCGCGCTCAATAGCGCGGCGGATGAGCGGCAGCGTCGTGGCGTCGCGCGCCGGATCGTAAGGGCCGTTGGCCTCGCTGGCGTCGCCGCCATAAAGTGATGGATGAACGTTGGATTTGGAGCCGGTCAGCATCACGCCGTCGACGCGGGAAAGCAATTCGTCCAGGTCGAGCCGGTCGCCGAAGGAAGGCACCAGCACCGGAAACACGCCGGCAGCGGAAATCACCGCTTCCAGATATTGCTGCGGGGCGGCATGCCAGATGTAGTTCTCGAACTGTTTGACATCGGTCGAGACGGCGACGAGAGGCTGGGACATTCGGGTGGCTGTTCCTGTGGTCGGGTGTATTGCCTGATATCAAAATAGGCGATCCGCCGTCGTATTTCCATGGCAAGTTTTATCGCGTGCCAGGACGTGCATGCCGCGCGAAAGCCTCCGCTGGACACTGGTTCTTCGGCGTGTATTGTTTCGTCGCGCCTGCTCGCAAGACCAACGCTTCTGGAGGGGCGGCGTCACTATTGCCAACAGGGAGGAATTCATGGATCGTCGCTCATTCATTCGCAAGGCTGGCGTTACCGGCGCAGGGGCGGCTGCGGCCGTTGCAACGCTTGCCGCGCCGGCCATCGCCCAATCCAACCCCAAGGTAACGTGGCGGCTGACCTCGTCCTTCCCGAAGTCGCTGGATACCATCTATGGCGGCGCGGAAGTTTTCTCCAAGATGCTCAAGGAAGCCACCGACGGCAATTTCGAGGTTCAGGTCTTCGCTGCCGGCGAACTGGTTCCGGGCCTTCAGGCGGCCGACGCCGCCACGGCGGGCACCGTCGAGGCGTGCCATACGGTCGGCTATTACTATTGGGGCAAGGACCCGGTGTGGGCGCTTGGCTCGGCGGTGCCCTTCGCGCTCAACGCGCGCGGCATGAATGCCTGGCTCTACCATGGCGGCGGCAACGAACTGTACAACGAATTCCTGGCCACGCAGGGGTTGGTCGGCTTTCCGGGCGGCAACACCGGCACGCAGATGGGCGGCTGGTTCCGCAAGGAGATCAACACCGTCGGCGACCTGTCGGGGCTGAAGATGCGCATCGGCGGCTTTGCCGGCAAGGTGGTGGAAAGGCTTGGCGTCGTGCCGCAGCAACTCGCCGGCGGCGACATCTATCCGGCGCTGGAAAAAGGCACCATCGACGCAGCCGAATGGGTCGGTCCCTATGACGACGAAAAACTCGGCTTCCAGAAGGTCGCGCCCTATTACTACTACCCTGGCTGGTGGGAAGGCGGCCCGACCGTCCATCTGATGTTCAACAAGGCCAAGTTCGACGAATTGTCGCCCGTCTACAAGTCGCTGGTACAGACGGCGGCGCGCGCGACCGATGCCGACATGCTCCAGAAGTACGATTATCTCAATCCGGCGGCGGTGAAGTCGCTGGTGGCGAACGGTGCGCAGCTTCGTCCGTTCAGCCAGGAGATCATGTCGGCCTGTTTCGACAAGTCCAACGAGGTCTATGCCGAGATGATGGCGTCCAACCCGACCTTCAAGAAGATCTGGGAATCCATCACTGCCTTCCGCAAGGAGCATTATCTGTGGCAGCAGGTTGCCGAGTATAATTTCGACACCTTCATGATGGTCCAGCAGCGCGCCGGCAAGCTGTAAACGCCTGAGCCTGAAAGTCGAAAAAAGAGTCCCGGAGCGATGCTTCGGGGCTCTTTTTATTAGAGCATCGGACCGAAAAGTTGAACCCGATTTTCGGATTATTCCGATGCTTAATCAAGGTGTTAGAGCGTCCTTTGTGCGTCCAATTGGACGCACGGCGCTCTAGTTGAAGCTGGGCGGGGTCGACAGGTCCGGCGCGGCTGGGGCCGCAGGTGCGGGTGCCGGCGCGCCAAAGCTTGGCGGCTGCGACAGGTCGGGCGTCGATGGCGAGGGAGTGCCTATCGGTGCGCCGAGGCCCGGCATTTCCGGCAGTTTGAATTCGATCGTGCCTGGGTCCACCACCGGGCCTTTGTAATGCATGACCATCTGCGGGAAGGCGATGGTCAGGCCGATCATCAGCACCTGGATGAAGACGAACGGCACCGCCCCCCAATAGATCTGCCCGGTCGTCACCGGCTCGATGCGCTTGCCCGTTATGCGATCGAGATAGGGCACGCGCGCCGCAACCGAACGCAGGTAGAACAGCGCGAAGCCAAAGGGCGGGTGCATGAAGCTGGTCTGCATGTTGACGCCCAGAAGTACGCCGAACCAGATCAGGTCGATGCCGAGCTTTTCGGCGGCCGGGGCCAGCAGCGGCACGATGATGAAGGCCAGTTCGAAGAAGTCGAGGAAGAAGGCGAGGAAGAACACCAGTATATTGACGAAGATCAGGAAGCCGACCTCGCCGCCGGGCAACGACACCAGCAGGTGCTCCACCCACAAATGGCCATTGACGCCGTAGAAGGTCAGCGAAAACACCCGCGCGCCGATCAGGATGAACAGCACGAAGGCTGACAGCCGTGTCGTCGAGGTCAGCGCCTGCCGGATGACGTCGATGGTCAGCCGCCGTTTCGCCGCCGCCATGGCGAGCGCGCCGACCGCCCCCATTGCGCCGCCTTCGGTCGGTGTGGCGATGCCGAGGAAGATCGTGCCCAACACCAGGAAGATCAGCGCTAGCGGCGGGATCAGCACGATGACGACCTGCTGCGCCAGCCGCGACATCATGTTGAAGTTGAACGCCTTGTCGGCCAGCGCGACGCAATAGATGAAAATGATGCCTACCGTTGCGCCCAGAATGTCGGCATTCTCGCCCTGGGTCGGTGCCAGATAGCGATAGGCCGCATAGGCCACCGCGACGGTGGCCACGAGCGCCGCGATCAGCGACAGCACGCCATGGCCGAGCGTTCGCGCCTCGGGGGGCAGCGCCGGCACCATTTTGGGCCGCACGATCGAGACGATCAGAACGTAGCTCATATAGAGGCCGGTCAGCACGAGGCCGGGGATCAGCGCTCCGGCATACATGTCGCCGACCGAGCGGCCCAACTGGTCCGCCAAAACGATGAGAACGAGCGATGGCGGGATGATCTGCGCCAGTGTGCCGGACGCTGCGATGACGCCGGTGGCGAGCCGCCGGTCATAGCCGTAGCGCAGCATGATCGGCAGCGAGATCAGCCCCATGGCGATGACGGAGGCGGCAACCACGCCCGTGGTGGCGGCAAGCAGCGCGCCGACGATGACGACCGCATAGGCGAGCCCGCCGCGGATCGGCCCGAACAATTGCCCGATCGTATCGAGCAGATCTTCGGCCATGCCGGAGCGTTCGAGCACGATGCCCATGAAGGTGAAGAACGGGATCGCCAGCAGCGTCTCGTTGGCCATGACGCCGCCATAGAAGCGGTCGGGCAGGGCATGCAGCAGCGGCCAGGCGAGATTGATCGAGCCGTTGGAATAGGGCGCGAGTTCCACGCCGATGAAAAAGAAAAGCAGCCCGTTGGCTGCAAGCGAGAAGGCGACCGGATAACCGACCAACATGAAGACAATCAGCGAGCAGAACATAATCGGCGCCATGTTCTGGGCGATGAATTCCATCATGTGCGCACCTCGCCGGCCAGCGCCTTGGCTTCGAGTTCCGCCTGCTCGTGGGCCGAAATGAACGGGTTCGGGTCATCCATGTGGCCGCGCAGGATGGCGATCTTCTTGATGATTTCCGAAACGCCCTGCATGGCAAGCAGGAAAAACCCGGCCAGCAGCATTGCCTTTGCCGGCCAGATGATCAGGCCGCCGGAATTGGTCGACATTTCGCCGCTGCGGATCGAGCGGAGTGTGTAGGGGCCAAGATAGACCACCATCAACACCGCGAAGGGCATCAGGAAGAAGACGTGGCCGAACAGGTCGATCCAGTGCTGCACGCGGCGCGAAAACATGCCGTAGACGATGTCGATGCGGATGTGCTCGTTCTGCTTTAGCGTATAGGCGGCGGCAAGCAGGAAGGCCGCGCCGAACAGATACCATTGCAGTTCGAGCCAGGCATTCGACGACATGTCGAAAACCTTGCGGATGACGGCGTTGCCGGCGCTGACCAGGATCGAAACCAGGATCAGCAGCGACACCGCCTTGCCAATGAATTCGTTGATGCGGTCGATGCCGCGCGAGACGGAAAGAAGCACGGACATCTGCCGGTCCAGCACGATGCCCGCCAGCACGAACAGGACGATTGCCAGCAAAACGAGAAGGGCCGGCGACAAATAGATGGCGATGAAAAATCCCACCGGCGTTCCTCCCTGTCTGCGGACGCCGCCGGGGGTAACCCCTGTTTTCGACGCCATAAACGGTATGCCGGGTAGCCCGCCCGGTCAATATCCTGGGAACCAGCCTTGGGATTCCAGGAAGCGGCCTGGGGAAGAACCTAAACCGCCTTGACGCGGTCGCGCGTTGCGCCGACCAGCACCAGCATGGCGACCAGAAGGCCGTACATCCAGGCGTCGCGCCATTCGATGGAAAAGTAGCCGGCCCAAAGCGATTCGCAGATGCCGAAGGCGGCAGCACCCAGCGCTGCCTTCACGGGCGACAGGAAGCCGCCGACTGCCGTTGCGAACAGGATTTTCAACCCATAGACCAGTCCGTCGCCGAAGCCGACATTGCCGTAGTAGAGTCCGGCCATGACGCCCGCCATGGCGGCGCAAAGCGCGCCCGCCAGAACCGCCCCGCGAAAGACAGCGAGCGTATCGACGCCGCAAAAGGCGGCGGTCAGCGGATCGTCGGACACAGCGCGCCATTTGCGGCCGAAACTCGATTTCGCCAGCACCCATCCAGCCAGCACCACCGTGATCGTGACGACGGCGCAGTCGACAAGCTGGATGACCGTCAGCGTGGCCTTGAAAGCGCCGTCATGGGCAAACACGACCGGCTGCGACAACAGCGGCGGAAGCCAAAAATCATGCGTGTCCGCCGCGATGCGCGCCAGTTCCATCAGCACCACCAGGACGCCCAGCGTGGCGGCGACGATGGTGTTGGGCGACCGATCCGCCAGCGGCTCAAACACCCGGCGCGACAAAATGCGGGCAAGCAGGCCCGCATGGAGGAAAGCGGCGGCGACCCCGAGCGCCAGCGTGACCGGCAATGTCAGCCAAAGCATGTCATAGCCATAGACGGCCGTCAGGATCATCGCCTGTCCGCAAAAGGCGAAGATCGCGCCATAGGCGAGGTTGATGCGGTGCAGGACGCCGTTGGTCAGCGCATAGCCGAAGGCCAGCAAGGCGTAGAGCGCGCCGGAGTGCAGCCCGTTCAAAACCTGCTGAAAGAAATAGAGCATGCGCCTGGCCATTGCGGAAATGCGGGGGTTCCATTCAATGCTGCGCCGTCAATTCTAACTTGTCAAACTCGATTTACCAGTTAGAATTGACGCATGACGGTTTCGTGGATCCCCCATCGCTTCGCCGGCGGCGTTCTCGCGCTCGACACGGCCAACACCGTCGTGCTGCGGGGCGATCCGCAAAAGACCTTCGACCGCTTCGACGACCCGGCCGAGATTGCGCGCTTTGCAGAAGTGGCAAGCACTATTCGCACCTCCGAGCTTGGCGGCAGGCGGCTGGCAGCGCCACGGCCGCAGGAAATCGCGCCGGTGGTGGTGGCGATCCGAGAGGCGACCGACGCCCTGTTTAGGAATGCCGTGCACGAAGGCGCGCTCGATACCGGCGCGTTGCCGCCGCTGCTCGAAGCTTGCGCCAGGGGGCTGGTGGGAACGGCGGAAAAGATCGGCGGGTCCAAAAAACCGTTCGGCGAGCCGGCAACGCCGATCGCCTTCGAGGCAGCCCTTGCCGTCTCGGCTCTGTCGCTGCTTGCGCCGGGTGCTGCCGAGCGGCTGAAGATTTGCCCCAATTGCGGATGGCTGTTCCTAGACCGGAGCCGCAACGCAAGCCGTCTCTGGTGCGACATGGCGGTTTGCGGAAATCGGCGCAAGGCCAGCCGCCATTACAAGCGCCGCATCGCGCAAAGGGAGGTCGATAATGTCTAGAAAATACGCAAATTCGCTCGCTCTGGCTGTAGGCGTGGTTGCCGCACTTACGCTTGGCGCCTGCCGCGATACCGGCAAGGAGGCGCTTTTCCAGGTGACCGGACGGCTGGTGGTCTTCAACTACCGCGAAGCCATGCTCACCTATTTGGTCACGCTCAAGCCGCTGAAGCCGATCGAGGCGGGCCAGACGGCGGTGACGACCATGGACAATCCGGCGGGTGGCGCGCCCTTGGTGTTCAGCCAGAAACTGTTTGTCGGCCATACCAAGGTGACGATTGAAAGCCCGTCGCTGGAATGCGTGGTCAAGGACCATCCCTACAAGGTCTCCATCCGCATCAACGGGGCCGACGGCACCGTGCTTCAGGACATCGAAACCACCATGGTATCGGCCCAGGACGAGGCCATGCTGCCGGACCGCAAGCTTGTCGTCGGCCCCGGCTACGATCCCAATCCCGAACTCAAGGGCCACCCGGACGGCAAGCTTCCCGGTGGCCGTGGCGTTGCCTGTCCTGCCTCGACCTGATCGTCGCAGCGCGCTTTGTCGCCTCGATTTTGTTTGACCTGTCCGGTAAGGGGATGAAGACTGGCTTCGACGTTGACCGTGACTCGAAGTCCGGTCTTCGCAGGAAGTTGCCCGATGACGCTGCACGATGTCGCGCTCGACGACAAGTTCGACCTTGCCAGGGAGCACGTCTTTCTTTCCGGCGCGCAGGCGCTTGTGCGCATGCTGCTCATGCAGCGCGAGCGCGACCGGCGCGCGGGGCTGAACACGGCCGGCTTCGTTTCCGGCTATCGCGGCTCGCCGCTCGGTGGGCTGGATCTGCAGCTGTGGAAAGCCAAGGCCCAGCTCGCCGCCTCCGATATCGTCTTCGAACCCGGCCTCAATGAAGAACTTGCCGCCACCGCCTGCTGGGGCTCGCAGCAGGCCGAGTTGATGGGCGAAGGCAAGTATGACGGCGTGTTTTCGGTCTGGTACGGCAAGGGGCCGGGCGTCGACCGCTCCGGCGACGTGTTTCGCCACGCAAATCTCGCCGGGTCGTCCAAACATGGCGGCGCGCTGGCCCTGATGGGCGACGACCATATGGCGGAATCGTCCACCAACGCGCACGCAACCGAATTCGCCTTTGTCGACGCGATGATCCCGATCCTCAATCCGGCCGGCGTTCAGGAAATGATCGATTACGGGCTCTACGGCTTTGCGCTGTCGCGCTTCGCCGGCACCTGGGGGGCGATCAAATGCGTCAAGGACAATGTCGAATCCACCGCCAGCGTCGACGCCTCGCTCGAACGCCTGAACATCGTCCTGCCCGAATTCGACATGCCGCCGGGTGGCCTCAACATCCGCAACGAGATTAATTTCCTCGGCCAGGAAGAGCGCCTGCATGAATACAAGCGCGACGCAGCCAGCGCCTTCATCCGCGCCAACGGGTTGAACCGGCTGATCTATTCGGGCGGGCGCAATCCGAAGATCGGCATCATTACCGTCGGCAAGAGCTACCTCGATGTGCGGCAGGCGCTGGAGGATATCGGCATCGACGAGGCGGAGGCCAACCGCCTCGGCATCTCCCTGTTCAAGGTCGGCTGTCCGTGGCCGCTCGATTTCCAGCACATAGCCGATTTTGCGCGCGGCCTCGACACCATCGTCGTGGTCGAGGAAAAGCGCTCGCTGATCGAGGTTCAACTGCGCGAAAACCTCTACGGCACCGCCATCCAGCCCACCATCGTCGGCAAGAAGGACGAGCGCGGCGACTGGCTTTTCCCGGCCAAGGGCGCGCTCGACCCCAACGATATCGCCATCGCGCTTGGCGAGCGCATCCTGAAGACCATCGGCCATTCCGAAGAAATCGCCGCGCGGGTGGCGAACCTGAAGCAGTTCCAGGCGATGCTGGCGGAAACGGTCGATGTCGGTTCGCGCACGCCCTTTTTCTGCTCGGGCTGCCCGCATAATTCATCGACCAAGGTGCCGGAAGGCTCGATCGCCGGCGCGGGCATCGGCTGTCATTTCATGGCTCTGTGGATGGATCGTTCGACGGTCGGCTTCACCCAGATGGGCGGGGAGGGCGCGCAATGGGTCGGCCAGGCGCCGTTCTCGACCCGCGACCATATTTTCCAGAATCTGGGCGACGGCACCTACAACCATTCCGGGGCGCTCGCCATCCGCTTCGCGGTGTCGGCCGGCGCCAACATCACCTACAAGATCCTCTACAACGACGCCGTCGCCATGACTGGCGGGCAACCGCATGAGGGCGGGCTGACCGTCGACATGATCGCGCGGCAGGTGCGCGCCGAAGGGATCGAGCGGATCGCCATCGTCACCGACGAGCCGGAAAAATATGCCGGCCGTGTCGAATTTCCGGCCCGGTCCACCATCCATCACCGCGAGGAACTCGATAGCGTGCAGCGTGAACTGCGCGGCGTGAAGGGCGTGTCGGTGCTGCTCTACGACCAGACCTGCGCCGCCGAAAAGCGCCGCCGCCGCAAGCGCGGCACTTATCCCGACCCCGACAAGCGCATCTTCATCAACGAACTGGTCTGCGAAGGCTGCGGCGATTGCGGCGTGAAATCCAACTGCGTCTCGATCCAGCCGGTCGAGACTGAATTCGGCCGCAAGCGGCGCATCGACCAGTCGTCCTGCAACAAGGATTTTTCCTGCGTTGACGGGTTCTGCCCGTCCTTCGTCACCGTGCATGGCGCGAAGATCAGGAAGGCCGACGGCATCGCCGGCAAGGCCGATCCGCTGGACGGCGTGCCGGAACCGGCAAGGTTTGCGCTCGGGCGTGACGGCTGGGCGGGCATCATAGATGGCGTCGGCGGCACCGGCGTCGTCACGGTGGGCGCGATCATCGGCATGGCGGCGCACCTAGAAGGCAAGGGCTGCGGCATGATCGACATGGCCGGCCTGGCCCAGAAGGGCGGTTCGGTGTTCACCCATGTGCGCGTGGCGAACACGCCAGACGACATCCACGCCATCCGCGTTTCGGCCGGCAAGGCCGATCTCGTTCTGGGCTGCGACCTCGTCGTGTCCGGCGCGAAGAAAGTGCTGGCGGCGGTGCGTGAAAACCACACGATCTTCCTGGCCAACACCGCCGAGATCATGCCCGGAGAATTTACCCGCTCGGCCGATTTCTCGCTGCCGACCGAACGCCTGAAGAAAGCGATCCGCACGGCTGCCGGCGAGGACAAGGCGCATTTCTTCGACGCCACGCATACGGCGACCACTTTGTTCGGAAATTCGCTTGGGGCGAACATGTTCATGCTCGGCTTTGCCTATCAGCATGGCGGCCTGCCGCTGTCGGCGGAGGCGGTCGAGAAGGCCATCGAACTCAACGGGCAGGCGGTCGCCATGAATATCTCGGCCTTCCGCTGGGGCCGCCGCGCCGCGCACCAGCCGGAATTCGTCGAAAATCTGGTCGAGGGACCCGGCATGGCCACCGCGCCGGCACCGATCGCCGAGACGCTGGACGCCATCATCGCGCGCCGTGTCGCCTTCCTCACCGCCTACCAGAATGCGGCTTACGCCAAGCGCTATGCGGAGCGGATCGCGACGCTGCGCGCGGCCGAAGCCACCCTCGGCTCGACAACCGTCACCGAAATGGCCGCCAAGAACCTGTTCAAGCTGATGGCGATCAAGGACGAGTACGAGGTCGCGCGCCTCTACACCGACGGGTCCTTCGCCCGCGAACTGGCGAAGCAGTTTCAGGGCTATGACAGCATCGAATTCCACCTCGCGCCACCGATCCTGGGGCGCAAGGGCGCCGACGGCATGCCGAAGAAATCCAGTTTCGGCCCGTGGATGATGAAGGCGTTTCGGGTTCTGGCGGCGTTGAAAGGCTTGCGCGGCACCGTCTTCGACGTCTTCGGCTATCACTCCGAGCGCCGGCTGGAACGGGCGGTTCTGGCGCAATATGAGGCGGACCTTGCCCTCATTGGCCGCCGGCTTGCGCCACCTTCCATCGAAGCGGCGGCGGCGCTGACCTCGGTGCCGTTGCTCATTCGCGGCTTCGGCCATGTCAGGCGAGCCTCCATCGAAAAGGCAGCGGCAGAGCGCGCGCGGCTGACCGAACGGCTGGAAGCCGCCTCGGCAGCGACGGAACTTCAGGCGGCCGAATAAATATACCCGTTGTTCACGCTATGGCGGTTTGCCCCGCTCTCCTTGCCGGTTGCAACGCTTGCCGGGCGGGACCGCGCGGAGCTCTAAGTCTTTCTTAAGGCGGATGTGCCAGTTCTAGGCTCCCGGAGTGGGAACTGACGTGGCAGTATCGCGAAAAAAAGAACTTCCTGACGACGTCTATATCCCGTTCGTGGAAACCCTTTTTCGCGACGGGTTTACGCTCGCCATTGGAATTTCCGCTCAGGTTGCGCTGATCACGCTGGTTTGGATAAAGACCGGCAATCCGGCCTATCTGGCGGTTGTGCTCTGCCTGATGGTCGTGGGCGTGGTGCGCGTGCTGGACATGCGCAATTTCGCCTCGTTGCCGCCCTTGGCGACGCGCGCCGAAGCGCGCAGGCGCGAAAACGTCTACATCGTCTATGGCGGCATGCACGGTATCGTCCTGGGCTTGTTCTGCCTTGTCGCCATCATTTCGGCCGAGGACAGTTTCTCCGAAACCGCGGCCGTTTGCATAGCCTTGGCGACGGCGGCGGGCATTGCCGGGCGCAATTACGGCTCCCCGCGCATGGTCATCATCCTGATCGTCACGCTGACATGCCCTATGGCGCTCGCCTTCATTCTGCGCGGTGATTTCTACCACGTCACGCTTGGGCTTTTGTCCGCCACCTTCCTGCTCAGCATCCATCGCTATGCCGACATCGTCCGCGACGTGCTGTTTACCGCCATTTCGGCCGAAAAGCGCGCCAACCGGATCGCCGAGCGCTTCAATCGGGCGCTGAACACCATGCCGCACGGGCTGATCATGCTCGATCCCGACGGCTGCGTCGTGGTGGCCAATGCGGAAGCCGCGCACCTGTTGTCGCTGAAAACGCCCGATGCGCTGTTGGGCCGTTCGGTCCATTCGCTGCTCAAGCGTGGCATCGCCGGCAAGATGCTGACGCCGAAGGACAGCCGGTATGTCGAGGCGCAACTGACGCGTGCGCTTCGCGAGGGCAGGGACCGCAAGGTCGTCGTCGGTTTCGGCAACGGCCAGCACTATGAATTCTCGGCGCGCGAGGGCAGCCAGGAACTCGGCGTCATCACATTCGAGGATGTGACCGCGCGCGTCGAAGCAGAGGAAAAAATCCGCTTCATGGCCCGCTACGACAGCCTTACCGGCCTGTCCAACCGCGCCTTCTTCCACGAGGCCGTCAGCGAAAGCATGGCGGCGGGCGACCAGAGCCGCCAGGTCGGCCTCGCAGCCTTCGACCTCGATGATTTCAAGAGCGTCAACGACACGCTCGGCCATCCCATCGGCGACGGCTTGATCTACGCCGTGGCGGAACGGCTGGCCACCTTCTCCGCTCCCGGTGTTTTTGTCAGCCGGTTTGGCGGCGACGAATTCATGATCTTTTTCGACCGCATCGAAAATGCCAGCCACATGACGGCATTGATGCAGGACATCTTCGCCACGCTTCAGGGCGAGATCGACGTCGCGGGGCATCTGCTGCGCATCCAGGCCAGCGCCGGCGTGGTTTTGTCGTCCGTGGCCAACACCAGCGTGGGCGAGATGATCGTCAAGGCGGACCTCGCACTTTACCAGGCCAAGGAACTCGGCAAGAACGGCTGGCGGATGTTCGAGGCGTCGATGGATGCGGCCTTCCGCGACAAGCAGGCGATGAAGGCGGATTTGCGCAGCGCCGTCGAAGCCAAGGGGCTGCGCGTCGTCTACCAGCCGATCGTTTCCATGGCCACGATGCGCATAGTCAGTTGCGAGGCGCTGTGCCGCTGGGACCACCCGGACCTCGGCCCCGTCTCGCCCGCCGTCTTCATTCCGCTGGCCGAAGAGATGGGCATCGTTTCCGATATCAGCACATTCATGCTTCACGCGGCTTGCGCGGAATGCGTCGGCTGGCCGGAGCAGATCAGCGTTTCGGTCAACCTTTCCGCCAAGGACTTCCGCAACCGCGATGTGATCCAGAAAATTCACGACGCGCTTGGCGTGTCGGGCCTGGCGCCGCACCGGCTGGAAGTCGAGGTTACCGAGACGGCCATTCTGGACGACAAGGTGGCTACGAGCGGCCTGATTACCGAGATCAAGGCGCTTGGCGTGAAGATCGCCCTCGACGATTTCGGCACCGGCTATTCCAGCCTGAGCTACCTGCACAAGCTGCCGCTCGACAAGATCAAGATCGACCGAAGCTTCCTGATGGACGTTACCCGCAACCCGCGCTCGCTCCAACTGCTCAAGGGTATCGTGGACATGTCGCGTCCGCTCGGCCTTTCCGTCACTATCGAGGGCGTCGAAACCTTCGAGCAGCTCGAGATTCTCAGCCGGGACATCCGCCCCGACCTGCTTCAGGGCTTCCTGTTCGGGTCGCCGCTCAGCGCTCTGGGCATTGATACGATGTCGAGCACGGTCTGGCCGTTCGCCGAAGAGATGAAAGCTGCAAAGCGTAGCGGCCGTTCTTGAGAGACCGCGCTGCCGATTGCCGAGCGATTATTAAGGTTAATATTCGGTAAACGGCGTCTCTTTCATTTAAATCTTTACATGCGCGCCTCGCTGCCTACCCTTTCATTGCGGTGGAATACGGGGTGCGAAATGGATATTCGGCAGATGGTGCCCGACCCGGGCACCGGCGATGCGGCGGCGCGTGATTTCGGAACATCCAGCTTTGCGAGCAAGGTGTTCTCGCTGTTGGAAAAGGTCGAGTATCGCCGGTGCGACAAGGGCGAGGATCTCGAGGACATCTACCGGCTTCGTTACAAGGCCTATCGGTCCAACGACATGGTTCCGGACGACGAGCGCCATTCGATCAGCGACGAACTGGACGAAACCGCGAACGTGCATCGCTTCGGCATCTATATCGACCAGCGCCTTCTCAGCACCATGCGCATCCATCATGTGACGAAGATCGAGCCGGCGTCGCCCTCGACCAAGGCGTTTGGCGATATCGTCCTGCCCATGCTCGATGCCGGTGACACCTTTGTCTGCATGAGCAGGTTCGCATCCGATCCCGAATGGACGCGCGTTTACCCGCAACTGGCCTATGTCACGCTACGGCTGGCCGGCATGGCCTGCTTCTACTTCGAGGCCTCCTATGGCCTTTCGACGGTGCGTGATGATCACGCGGGGTTCTACCGGCGCATCTACTATTCCGAACAGATCAGCGAGGCACGATCCTATCCCGGCGTCTTCAACAAGGTCGTCCTGTTCCGTACCAATCCCTATGCCAACAAGGAGCGCTATTATGCGCGCTTTCCGTTCTTTCGCTCGACGCCGATGGAGCGGCGCATGCTGTTCGAAACGCCGGGCAGGGGCGAGCTTGCGCCGCTGACGATCCTGCCCACGGCCAAATATTTTCGTGAAGCGGCCTGATTTTTGCAAACCGGCCCGATTTTTGCAAACCGGCTCGGAGCTTTCGGCGGCCTTCAACGTTGTTGGACCGCGCAAACGAAACGCGGAGCTGAAAATGACCTTTTCCACCTTGACGCTGACGCCGTTGATCTCGCTGGTCGCGGGTGTCCTTATCCTGGTGATGCCACGGCTTTTGAACTACATCGTCGCCATTTACCTGATCGTTGTCGGCCTGCTCGGGCTGTTTCCCAATCTCGCGCACTGAGCCGGCATCGGCTGGCGTATTGATCTTGAAATTCGCCTCGATGCCGATGCAACAAGTGTCGATTGGCCTGCAAGAAGTCTGTAACCAATCGGCTGGTGCGGCATCACACCCATTGCCCTACGCCCGGCTTTTCGCTATGTGCGCTTAAGACGATTTCGGAGGGTATTCTCATGGCTGATCACACACCGACCGGCCCGGTCGAATTGGGCGCGGATATGGACTACCCGGAGCATGAGCGCACCTATCACGGGTTTATGATGCTGGCCAAATACGGCTCGCTCTTCTGCGCCGCCGTTCTCATTGCCATGGCGTTCGGCTTCTTCACCTCGGCCGGGTTCTTTTCTGCGACAATCCTCTTCATCCTGATCCTGATCGTCGGCGGCTATATTCTCCGCTAGGCGTTTCGATCCGCTTCCAGCGCGCTGTTGCGGGCGCAGCCGGCGCCCTGCCGGACATTGAATGTCAGCCGAAAGGAACTTGCGGTGGGACAGACGGTATTCATCCCTCGTGAAGTCGATGCGACGGAAACACGTGTCGCGGCTTCGCCGGATACGGTAAAGCGGCTCGCAGCGCTTGGGCTCACCGTGATCGTTGAAACCGGCGCCGGCACGTTCTCGCGCATTACCGACGACGAGTATTCCAAGGCTGGCGCCGTCATTGGCAAAGCCTCGGATGTGGCCAAGGCCGATGTCGTGCTGAAGGTGCGCCGTCCCACCGATGGCGAGTTGAAGAACTACAGACAAGGCGCGGCGGTTCTCGCCACCATGGACCCTTACGGCAACGACGCGGCGGTTGCCGCTCTCGCCAAGGCCGGCGTTACCGCTTTTTCCATGGAATTCATGCCGCGCATTACCCGCGCGCAGTCGATGGACGTGCTGTCCTCGCAGGCCAACCTGGCCGGCTATCAGGCGGTGATCGACGGAGCGGCCGAATACGACCGCGCGCTGCCGATGATGATGACGGCGGCGGGCACGGTGCCTGCGGCAAAGATCTTCATCATGGGCGTCGGCGTTGCCGGCCTGCAGGCCATCGCCACCGCGCGGCGTCTTGGTGCGGTCGTCACCGCGACCGACGTTCGCCCCGCAGCCAAGGAGCAGGTCGCCTCGCTCGGCGCGAAGTTCCTTGCCGTCGAGGACGAGGAATTCAAGGCGGCCGAGACGGCGGGCGGCTACGCCAAGGAAATGTCGAAAGAATACCAGGCCAAGCAGGCGGCACTGACCGCCGAGCATATCGCCAAGCAGGACATCGTCATCACCACGGCGCTGATCCCCGGCCGGCCCGCGCCGAAGCTGATCTCGGCGGCGATGGTGGCCTCGATGAAGCCGGGTTCGGTCATCATCGACTTGGCGGTCGAGCGCGGCGGCAATGTCGAGGGTGCGCAAGCCGGCAAGGTCGTGACCACCGCCAACGACGTCAAGATCGTCGGCCATCTCAATGTGTCGGGCCGTATCGCCGCTTCAGCCTCGCTGCTTTACGCCAGGAACCTTTATGCCTTCCTCGAGACGCTGGTCGACAAGGAAACGAAGCAGCTTGCCATCAACCGCGAGGACGATCTGGTCAAGGCGACCATGCTGACCGATGGCGGCAAGATTGTGCATCCAGCCTTCGCAAAGGCCGAACAGCCGCGCATCGAGCCGGCAGCCATTCCCGCAACGACCATGGTCGCCGACGCCTCCGCGTCGCGTGCCAAGGCAGCGCCTAAAAAGGCTGCCGCCGCGAAGAAGCCGATGCCAAGCAAATCGAAGGGGACCGCATGATGGAAGCCTTGCAAAAAGCGCTTGACCAGCTCGACCAGGCGTCCGCCGCCGTGCGCATGGCCATCCAGGACCTGGCCGCCGCCGGCCCCGGCGATGCAGCGGCCAATACGGCGCATGCGCTGTCGGGCGGCGCCATCGACCCGTTCGTCTTCCGCTTCGCCATTTTCGTGCTGGCGATCTTCGTCGGCTATTACGTGGTGTGGTCGGTGACACCGGCCCTGCACACCCCGTTGATGGCCGTCACCAACGCCATTTCCTCGGTCATCGTGGTGGGCGCGCTTCTGGCGGTCGGCGTATCGGCGGCGGGGGCGGCCACCGGCTTCGGCTTCGTGGCGCTGCTGCTGGTCTCGGTCAACATCTTCGGCGGCTTCCTGGTCACCCAGCGCATGCTCGCCATGTACAAGAAGAAGGAAAAGTGAAGTGAACGCGAACTTCGCCTCTTTCCTCTACCTCGTTTCGGGCATCCTGTTCATTCTGGCGCTGCGCGGCCTGTCGCATCCGACCACCAGCCGCAAGGGCAATACCTACGGCATGGTCGGCATGGGTATCGCCATCGTCACCACGCTGGCGCTGGCGGTTCCGTCGCCAAGCGGCTTCGGCCTGATCGTGCTTGGGTTGGCCATCGGCGGCGGTGTCGGTGCCTATATCGCGCGCCGCATCGCCATGACGGCCATGCCGCAATTGATCGCGGCCTTCCATTCGCTGGTCGGTTTTGCCGCCGTCATGGTGGCGGCTGCCGCCATCTATGCGCCGCACAGCTTCGGCATCGGCGAGATCGGCTCGATCCACGCGCAGGCGCTGGTCGAAATGAGCCTTGGCGTGGCCATCGGCGCGATCACCTTCACCGGCTCGATCATCGCCTTTTTGAAGCTCGACGGGCGCATGTCGGGCAAGCCGATCATGCTGCCGGCGCGACACGTCATCAATATCCTGCTGGCGCTGGCGCTGGTCGTGTTGATCGTGCTGCTGGTCGCCACGGAAGCCAAGCTCGTGTTCTGGCTGATCGTCGCCGTCTCGCTGGTGCTTGGCGTGCTGCTGATCGTGCCGATCGGCGGCGCGGACATGCCGGTCGTCATCTCGATGCTCAATTCCTACTCCGGCTGGGCAGCGGCGGCACTGGGCTTCACGCTCGGCAATCTGGCGCTGATCATCACCGGCGCTCTGGTCGGCTCGTCCGGCGCGATCCTGTCCTACATCATGTGCAAGGGCATGAACCGCTCCTTCATCTCGGTCATTCTCGGCGGCTTCGGCGGCGATGCGGCTGCCGCGAAAAGCGACGACGGCATCGAGCGCACGGTCAAGCAGGGATCGGCCGACGACGCCGCCTACCTGATGATGAACGCCCAGAAAGTTATCATCGTGCCGGGCTACGGTATGGCGGTGGCGCAGGCGCAGCACGCGCTGCGCGAAATGGCCGACAAGCTCAAGGCCAATGGCGTCGAAGTCAAATACGCCATCCATCCGGTCGCCGGCCGTATGCCCGGCCATATGAACGTGCTTCTGGCCGAAGCCAATGTGCCCTATGACGAGGTGTTCGAACTGGAGGACATCAACTCCGAATTCGCGCAGGCCGACGTCGCCTATGTCATCGGCGCCAACGACGTCACCAACCCATCGGCGCGCGACGACAAGTCCTCGCCGATCTACGGCATGCCGATCCTCGACGTCGACAAGGCGCGCACCTGCCTTTTCGTCAAGCGCTCGCTCGGCTCCGGCTATGCCGGCATCGACAACACGCTGTTCTACAAGGACGGCACCATGATGCTGCTCGGCGACGCCAAGAAGATGACCGAGGAAATCGTCAAGGCGATGGATCACTAGGCAACGCGAATTGCGACCATGAAAAAAGCCCGGCTTCGCGCCGGGCTTTTTCGTTGCGCAGCGGTGTCAGCGTTGGGCGAGGTAAAGCGTCTCCTCGTCGTCGCGCTGCTGGCCGCCGAGGACTGCGGCGGCACTGGCGATAAACGCGCCGATGACCAGCGAAAGAGCAGCGATCAGCGCGAAGGTAGCCGCCGCCTTGCGGGCCGTATCGGCGGCCTGCTGTGTCTTAACCTTGGTGTCCTCCACCTTGGCGAGCATGGCGTCGACGCGCGCCTTGGCGTCCGCTTCGGAAAGACCCGTGCGTGCCGCCACCAGTTGCGACAGATAGGTCTTGTCTTCGTCGGAAACCGTACCCTCGGCAGCACTGGCGATGAGGATGCGGGAGGCTTGCGCGGTGGCTGCCGCGTCGCCTTCGCTACCTGGAGCCGTCAGTTTGGCAGGGTCGGATGGCCGGAACAGCGAATCGACGAAATAGGACGTTGCATTACCAGCATTGTCGCCAGCGCCGCTTGACGAGGCCACGGTCGAAGCGCCTTGGGCAACGCCCGAGACGACGGTCGAAGCCGCTTGCACGCCGCCGCCGATGAGGGATGTGAGCGCCGACCCCAGGATGCCCACGACGAGAAGCGTGGCAAGCGCCCATGCCAGGAAGCCGTGCGCGGTGTCGCGAAAATAGGTCTCGTCGGTATGGACGCCGACCCATCGGGTACGAAGCCGCCCGGTCAGGTAGCCGCCAACGCCCGACGAAAGCCATTGCACGACCACCAGCCAGACGGCCGTGGACGCGGCAAAGGTGGTGATGCTGGCGCCTGAACCCGACCATGGCGATACCATGGTGAGGCCAAAGCCGGAGCCGAGCAGCATCAGGATGAAGGTCAGTGTGGAGGCCGCGAATGCGCCCGCGATAATCGGCCCCCAGCTGACGGCGGAGGATGACGATTCGACGGGTCCGGCGACTTCCACGGCGGAAACGGTGGCTTGCATGGCGCCCACCTATCGTAGGAACAGAAGGATAAGGATGATGATCGGAATAGGAATACCGAGCAACCAGAGCAGAATACCGCGACCCATGACAATCTCCTGTTACGATGGTGAGGTGCATGCTCACAATGTGACAGGCGACTTTCCGTTCCGATCGGCCGGTTGAAATTTACACCGAATCTGATCGCCAGAGCGCGGCACAGCCTGCCGCGCGCCGTTACGCTGCGCGGTCAGATGTCGAGATTGGCGACCGACAGGGCGTTGTCCTGAATGAATTCGCGGCGCGGCTCCACCTCGTCGCCCATCAGGCGCGTAAACAGCGAGTCGGCGCCGGCCGCATCGTTGACCCTGACCTGCAGCAACGAGCGCACATTCGGATCGAGCGTGGTTTCCCAAAGCTGCTCGGCGTTCATCTCGCCCAGACCCTTGTAGCGCTGCATGGTCAGGCCCTTGCGGCCTGTGGCGAAAATGGCGTTGAGCAGCGCCAGCGGCCCGGCGATCGTCTCCGACACTTCCTTACGCCGCAGCACGGGCGGCTGGTCGTAGATTTCGCCGAGGCGTGGCGCATAGCGGTCGAGCTGGCGCGCATCGGCCGAGTTGATCAGCGCCAGGTCGAGATGCGCGTATTCCTTGACGCTGCGCACGGTGCGCTCGAACACATAACCGCCGACGCCCTCATTGGAGGTCGACATGCGGCCGGTCCAGCCGCGTTCGGTCTCCTCGGCGATGATGTCGAGGCGCTTGGCAATCCGCTCGGCCATCTGGTTTGCATGGGCGAGATCGACAAAGGTTTCCGGGTTGAGACCCCCGGCAATCGCCGCCTGCTCGACCACCGCATGGCTGTAGCGCGTGTGCAGGCCGTTGATGAGCTGCCTTACCGCCAGCGCGTCGTCGATGACGGAACGCAGATCCTGACCGGTGCGCACCTCGCCGGAACCCAGCGTCAGCGACGCCTCTTCCAGACCGGAGCCGATCAGGAATTCCTCGAAGGCTGCTTCGTCCTTGATGTATTGCGAACTCTTGCCGCGCGTCACCTTGTAGAGCGGAGGCTGGGCTATGTAGAGATGGCCGCGCTCGATCAGTTCCGGCATCTGCCGGAAGAAGAAGGTGAGCAAAAGGGTGCGGATATGCGCGCCATCGACGTCGGCGTCGGTCATCAGGATGATCTTGTGGTAGCGCAGCTTGTCGGCGTTGAACTCGTCCTTGCCGATCGAGGTACCAAGCGCCGTAATCAGCGTGCCGATCATCTCGGAGCCGAGCATGCGGTCGAAGCGCGCCCGCTCGACATTGAGGATCTTTCCGCGCAGCGGCAGGATCGCCTGGTTCTGGCGCGAGCGCCCGCCCTTGGCCGAGCCGCCGGCCGAGTCACCCTCGACGATGAACAATTCGGACTTTGCCGGGTCTTTCTCCTGGCAATCGGCAAGCTTGCCCGGCAGCGAACTGACGCTGAGCGAACTTTTGCGGGTGATGTCGCGCGCCTTGCGCGCCGCCTCGCGCGCCGCCGCCGCCTGGATGACCTTCTCGATCACGATCTTGCCTTCGCTCGGATGCTCTTCCAGCCAGGTGCCGAGCGCCTCGTTGACGAGGCCTTCGACCACCGGGCGGACTTCCGAGGAAACCAGCTTGTCCTTGGTCTGCGAGGAGAATTTCGGATCGGGAACTTTTACCGAAAGCACGGCCGTCAGCCCCTCACGGCAATCGTCGCCGATCAGGCCGACCTTTTCCTTCTTGGTCAGGCCCGAGCTTTCGCCATAGCCGGTGATCTGGCGTGTCAGCGCGCCGCGAAAGCCGGCCAGATGGGTGCCGCCATCGCGCTGCGGAATGTTGTTGGTGAAGGCCAGCACATTCTCGTGGTAGCTGTCGTTCCACCACATCGCGACTTCGACGGTGATGCCGTCGCGCTCGGCGCGGATGGCGACGGGCTTGTCGAGCAGCGGCTTCTTGGCGCGGTCGAGATATTTGACGAACTCTTCCAGCCCTCCGTCATAGTGCAGTTCCTTGTGCACCACGTCGGCGTGCCGCTTGTCGGTCAGCAGGATACGCACGCCCGAGTTCAGGAAGGCCAGTTCGCGCAACCGGTGTTCCAGCGTTTCGAAGTCGAAATCGATCATGGTGAACGTGTCGGTCGAGGGGAAGAACGAAATCTCCGTCCCGCTGCGGCCCTCATAGGTGCCGGGCAGATTGTTTTCCTCATAGTCCCCGGTGACTTTAAGCGGCGCATCGGCATTCCCGTGCGTAAAACTCATTTCGTGGATATGGCCATGGCGGCGGATCTTCATCTTCAGCCACGAAGAGAGCGCATTCACCACCGAGACGCCGACGCCGTGCAGGCCGCCCGAAACCTTGTAGGAATTCTGGTCGAATTTACCGCCGGCATGCAGCTGCGTCATGATCACTTCGGCCGCCGAAATGCCCTCGCCGGTGTGGATGGCGGTCGGAATGCCGCGCCCGTTGTCCGCCACGCTGACCGAACCGTCAGGGTTGAGCGCCACTGAAACAAGATCTGCGTGACCGGCCAATGCCTCGTCGATGGCGTTGTCGACCACCTCATAGACCATGTGGTGCAGGCCCGAACCGTCGTCGGTGTCGCCGATATACATGCCGGGCCGCTTGCGCACGGCATCCAACCCCTTCAAAACCTTGATGGAATCGGCGCCGTACTCATCTGGCACGCCAGTGGCGGTGTCGGTCTGGTCGCTCATGAAAATCCGTTCGATTGCTGCAGCTTAAAGCGCTCGGAAAAAGGGCCGCGAATCGCGGCCCGATGCTCACCCAGATATAGGCCTTTGCGGCCGATTTTCCAAGGTTTGCAGGCATTTGAGCACAGATTGCGAGCCGGCTGGAACCGCCGCTCGAAATCACGCCGCGAACGGTCGATGAACTATGCGGCGCTCCGCAGCGGCTTCAGCGCTTCGCTCCAGCGCAGAAGCTCGTCCAGCATGGTCTTTGCGCCCGAAAGCACTTGCGCGCCCGGATTGAAAACGCCGCTGGCGTCCCGCAAATTCGAATGCATCGGCAGCACCACCGCTTCCGGGATCGGCATCACCTTGACCGTGGTCAGCAGCGGCTTGACCGCCTGCACCGAGCGCATGCCACCCGAGACGCCGCCATAGGACAGGAAGCCGGCCGGCTTGTAAGCCCACTCGTTCGACAGATAGTCGACGGCGTTCACGATCGCGGGGGCGGCGAAATAATTATACTCCGGCGTCACGAACACGAAGGCATCGGCGGCGTCGATCGCCTTCGCCCACGCCTTGGTATGCTCTTTCTCGTATTTGCCGAGGCGCGGATGATGCGGCTCGTCCAGGATCGGCAGGTTGAAGGCCGCGATATCCGTCAGCACCGGCTCGAACCCGCCATGCGCGCGCGCTAAACCCTCCAGCCATTCGGCGTAGACCGGGCCGACGCGGCCGGGGCGGGTGCTGCCGACGATGATGCTCAATTGGTGCTTCAAGGTAAACTCCTGATTGTAGGTGGTATCCGTTGGTGACTGTCATTTATGGCGGATGATCCTATCGGGCAAGCAGGCACCTTTTGGTAACTCATTGGTCACGTGGACGTTGCCTCGCCTCCTCCCTACATTGGTTGCATATCGGAGAACGCCATGGACGCCCGGCCCGCCCCCTTCGTTCCGCCTGCACCGAAGCCGCGTACCACGCCGCCTTCGGCGCTGGAGATGATCCGCATCGTTCACCGCAACCCGCTCGAATTGTGGGGCGAGGCGACCTACAACGAACCGTGGATTTCGGTGAACGGCATCGGCGGTCCGCTGGTCATCGCCAACGATCCCGGCCTCATCCGCCATGTGCTGGTCGACAACGCCAAAAACTACAAGATGGCGACGGTGCGCCAGAAAATCCTGCGCCCGATCCTGCGCGACGGCCTGCTGACGGCCGAGGGCGAGGTGTGGAAGCGCTCGCGCAAGGCGATGGCCCCAGTGTTCACGCCGCGCCACATCTTTGGGTTCGCGCAGCCGATGCTGAAGCGCACGCTGGAGTTCGTGGAGCGCTACGAGGACGGCACAGTCTCGGAAATCGCCCACGACATGACCATGCTGACCTACGATATCCTGGCCGAAACGCTGTTTTCTGGCGAGATCGCCGGCGAGAAAGGCACGTTTGCGCAGGATATCGACCGTTTGCTGGAAACCATGGGCCGCGTCGATCCGCTCGATCTTCTGCGCGCGCCCGACTGGCTGCCGCGCCTGACCCGCATTCGCGGCCGCAAGACCATGGCCTATTTCCGAAAGATCGTGACCGACACGGTTTCGATGCGCGAGGACCGGCTGAAGCGCGATCCGGATGGCGTGCCGGAGGATTTTCTGACGCTGCTCCTGCGCGCCGAAGGGCCGGACGGGCTGACCCGCGCCGAGGTCGAGGACAACATCATCACCTTCATCGGCGCCGGCCACGAAACCACGGCGCGCGCGCTCGGCTGGACGCTCTACTGCCTGGCCGAAGCGCCGTGGGAGCGCGAGCCGATCGAGCGCGAGATCGACGCCGTGCTGGCCAGCGAACCCGATCCGGCCAAATGGCTGGACTTGATGCCGCTGACGCGCGCGGCCTTCGACGAGGCGCTGCGGCTCTACCCGCCGGCCCCCTCGATCAACCGCGAGCCCATCGTGCCCGAGCACTACAAGGATTTGTACATTCCGCCGAAAGCCGCCGTGCTGGTGATGCCGTGGGTCATCCACCGCCACCGCAAGCTGTGGGACCAGCCGGACGCCTTCATGCCGGAACGCTTCCACCCCGGAAACCGTGAAAAGATCGACCGTTTCCAGTATCTGCCGTTCGGGGCAGGGCCGCGCGTCTGCATCGGTGCGGCGTTCGCCATGCAAGAGGCAATCATCGCGCTGGCGGTGCTGCTTTCGCGCTTCCGCTTCGACACGACACCGGAGACGAAGCCATGGCCGGTGCAGAAATTGACCACGCAGCCGCAGGGAGGCTTGCCAATGCAAGTTACACGACGATGACCAGGGCCTATAAGGTGCATATTACCGGGCGCGTGCAGGGCGTAAGCTTCCGCTTCTGGGCGCGCGAAGAAGCCGAGCGGCTTGGCCTAAAAGGCTGGGTGCGCAACGAGCCGGACGGCTCGGTCGCAGCCCTCATCGCCGGGCCGAACGGCGCTGTCACACTCATGCTGGAGCGGTTCTGGCAAGGGCCGGCCGGAGCCGTCGTGGCCGATGTCAGGACGGAAGCGGCCGACAGCGCCGATGCGCCGACCGGGTTCCGCATCGCCGGCTAACGCGCGGTTGTAGGCTCGAAAATCTATTCCTTGACGAAGGGCTTTACCTCGCCCTTCAGCTTGATGGTCAGCGGCTGGCCGTAGCGGTCCTTGGATTTCGGCGTGGCGACGCGTATCCAGCCTTCGCTCACGCAATATTCGCTGACGTCTTCGCGCTCCTTGCCGTTGAAGAGGATGCCGACGCCGCGCTCGAGCGCTTCGGCATTGTAGAACGGGCTGCGCTCATCGATGCTCATTCTGTCGGGCAGGGTCATCTTCAATCTCCGGTAGGCCGGCTAAGACCGGCGAGCCGGCGATAACCGGCAGCGGTGATGGTTTCAAGTCCGAAAGGGTCTATTTCAGCTGCGTCCATGGAAAACATTCTCCACATGCACCGGCCAGCGCCACGGCAACACCGCCACCATGTCGAAGCGCACCGACAGCCTGCCATAGTCCGGCTGGCGCGACAGCCACAGATCGGCCGCCCCCTCGATGCGCCGTTCGGATTCGCGGGCGATGGCCTCCATCGCCTCGATCAGCGTCCGGCGCGCCTTGACCTCGACGATCAGCACCAGATCGCCGCGCCGCGCGATCAGGTCGATCTCGCCGAGTTTTGTGCGGTAGCGGCGGGCGAGGATGCGAAAGCCTTTCAGCCGCAAAGCCAGCGCCGCCAACCCTTCGCCGCGATGCCCGCGCCGATAGGCCGATTTGCGCCGAGCCAGCGTCTTTTGCCGTTCGCCTCGCTGGTCAGCCACCGCCGCCTTCAACCTTCCTTCAACTCCAGCAGCCGCCGATAGAGCGCCTGCTTGTGCCCGCCGGTCATTTTTGCCGCTTCGCCCGCCGCCTTGGAAGCCGGCATCTCGCTTGCCAGGGCCAAAAGCAGCCGGTCGATATCCGCCGGTTCTTCCACGGTTGTTTCCGGCGGGCCGACGCAGATGACGATTTCGCCCTTCGGCGTATCGGCGGCCGCATAGTGGTCGGCCAGCGCCTGCAATGTACCGGGGCGCATCTCCTCGAAAGTCTTGGTCAGTTCGCGCCCGATCGCGGCCTTTCGCGCGCCGCCATAAGTCTCGACCATGGCGGCCAACGTATCGGCAAGCCGGCGCGGCGATTCGAAGAAGATCAGCGTTGCCTGCACCGCTTTCAGTTCCTGAAGCCGCGTCAGCTTTTGCCCCGCCTTCACCGGCAGGAACCCGGTGAACAGGAATGCGTCGGAGGGCAGGCCGGATGCGGTCAGGGCTGCAAGCGGCGCGGATGCGCCGGGGATCGGCACGACGCGGATGTTCTTCTCCTGCGCCTCGCCGACAAGCCGGTAGCCGGGGTCGGAGATCAGCGGCGTGCCGGCATCGGAAATCAGCGCCACGCTTTGCCCCCGTTCAAGCGCTGCGATCAGCTTCGGCCCGGCCTCGCTCGCATTGTGTTCGTGATAGGCGGTGGTACGGCGGCGGATTCCGTAGCGTGAAAGCAGCACGCGCGAAACCCGCGTATCCTCGCAGGCGAGAATATCGGCGGCGGCCAGCGTTTCCAGCGCGCGCAGCGTGATGTCGCCCAGATTGCCGATCGGCGTCGCCACCAGATAGAGCGCCGGCTCCAGCGGCCGGGCGGTCATTTCCGTTTGCCCGATCACATAGCTGTGTTTGATCGCGTCGCCGATCATGCGGACCCCTTGTTTCGCCCTGTGTGGCACGGCTTGGCGCCGCTTGGCAAAGGTGCGCCCTTTTCAGCGCGCCAGATCGGCCACCACCGCATCGAGCACGATCATTCCGGCGGGCGTGACGCGCAGGCGCGAATTGCCGACCGGTGCGACCAGCCCTTCCTCCTGCAGCGTCGACAGCCGCGTCGAAGACAGGCCGCGCCCCGAATATGTCTCGTAGCGGGCAAGATCGATGCCTTCGACCAGCCGCAAGCCCATCAGCAGGAATTCGTCGGCCTCTTCCGAGCGGCTGAGGATCTCGCCGTCGACCACGCCATGCCCCTTGGCCTCGACCAGATTGGCCCAGGTTTCTGGCATCTTTTCCGCAATCGTCACTACGCGGCGGCCGTTTTCGACAAAGCGGCCATGCGCGCCGGGGCCGACGCCGACATATTCGCCGTATCGCCAGTAGGTGAGGTTGTGGCGGCTTTCCGCGCCGGGCTTGGCGTGGTTCGAAATCTCGTAGGCCGGCAGGCCGCGCGCCGTGGTGATCTCCTGCGTGATTTTATACAGTTCGGCGGCATGGTCGTCGTCGGGAATGGCGAATTTCTTCGCCCGGTGCAGGGCGTGGAACGGCGTGCCTTCCTCGATGGTCAACTGGTACAGCGACAGATGGTCGGCTGCGTGGCCGATGGCCTGCTCAAGCTCGGCCTCCCATGCTTCCGGCGTCTGGCCGGGCCGCGCATAGATCAGGTCGAACGACAGGCGCGGGAAAATCTCGCGCGCCAGCCCGATGGCCACAAGCGCCTCCGACACATTGTGCAGCCGGCCGAGAAAGCGCAGGTCGGTATCGTTCAGCGCCTGCACGCCCAGCGACACGCGGTTGACGCCGGCGGCGCGGTAGCCGCGAAAACGCTCCGCCTCGACGGAAGAGGGGTTGGCCTCCAGCGTCACCTCGATGCCAGCCGGCACTGTCCAGTGTTTCGCGACCGCCTCCAGCACCGCACCGACCGTTTCCGGCTTCATCAGCGAAGGCGTGCCGCCGCCAAGAAAAATCGAGGTTACCTCGCGCGGCCCGGTGCGGGCGCGCATGGTGGCGAGCTCTGTCTCAAAGGCGCGGGCAAACCGCTCCTGATCCACCGGCTGGTGGCGGACATGGCTGTTGAAGTCGCAATAAGGGCACTTGGCCGCGCAGAACGGCCAGTGGATATAGATGCCGAAACCGGGCGTCCGGTCGAGTTTCATCATCATTCCGAGCCGAGCCTTGCCAGCCTTGCCTGCGCAAACTTCTGGAAGGCCCGTGCCCGGTGCGACAGCGCATCCGGTTGTCCTGGCTTCCAGCCGTGCTTTTCCTGCGCCGACATTTCCCCGAACGTCTTGGCGTAGCCGTCAGGCAAGAACACCGGGTCGTAGCCGAAGCCGAGTTCGCCGCGCGGTGGCCATACAAGCTGGCCTTCCACCTCGCCGCGGTAATATTCGGCCTCGCCATCGGGAAACGCCAGGCAGATGACCGCCACGAAACGGCCGGTGCGTGCCGCCGGCTCCTTCGCGCCGACTTCCTGCATCGCCACTTCGGTGCGCTGCATGGCCATGTCGAAATCGCGCGTGCCCTCGGGCGTTTCCGCCCAATTGGCCGTATAGACGCCGGGCGCGCCGTCCAACGCATCCACGCACAGGCCGGAATCGTCGGACATCGCCGGCAGGCCGGTGGCGCTGGCCGCCGCGAACGCCTTGATATAGGCGTTTTCCTCGAAGGTGATGCCGGTTTCGTCCGGCTCGGGCAGGCCGAATTCCTTGGCCGATTTCGCCTCGAAGCCGAACGGCCCCATCAAATCGGCGAATTCGCGCAGCTTGCCTTCATTATGGCTGGCGACGACAATTTTTTTCCCATTGAGAGAATGCATCACAGGTTCCAGATTCTTGGCTCAGTGAATTCCAGCGAATTGCCGGAAGGATCGCGAAAATAGATTGAGCGGCCACCGCCTGACCACTCGAAATCGGCCTCGATAGCGATGCTTTGTGCGGTCAGCCGCGTCTTCCAGCTTTCGATTTCCTCAGCCGTGGCGGCAAAGCACAGATGGCCCTGTCCGGTCGTACCATGCGGCGGCACCGGCACCTTCGCGTCGGGCGAGGGCGGCTGGCGCGTCGCTTGCGCATTGAACAGCAGCAACACGCCCGATCCGCATTTGAAAAAGACGTGGCGGTTGGCGACGATCGCGATCTTTTCCAGCCCCAGCACCTCGGCATAAAACGCTTCCGCCGCATCGAGATCGGTGACGTACAGCGCGGATTCGAGGATGGCGGAGGGGGTCATGGCGTGACGCTGCCCCTCAACCCACCGCCATTTTCTGCAAATCCACCAGCCGGGCGATGCCCTTCTTGGCCAGTCCCATCAGCGCGGAAAATTGTTCCTCGGAGAACGGCTCGCCCTCGGCTGTGCCCTGGATTTCGACGATGCCGCCCTTGCCGGTCATGACGAAATTGGCGTCGGTGCCGGCGGTCGAGTCTTCCGGATAGTCAAGATCGATGACCGGCTGGCCGTCATGGATGCCGCAGGAAATCGCCGCGACATGGTCCTTCAGCACACGCTGCACGCTTGTCATCTGGCGCGCTTCCATCCAGCGCAGGCAATCGTAAAGCGCTACCCAGCCGCCGGTGATGGCGGCGGTGCGGGTGCCGCCGTCAGCCTGGATGACGTCGCAATCGACGGTGATCTGCCGTTCGCCCAGCGCCTGCAAATCGATCACGGCGCGCAAGCTCCGCCCGATCAGCCGCTGGATCTCCAGCGTGCGGCCGCCCTGCTTGCCGGAGGACGCCTCGCGGCGCATGCGGTCGCCGGTCGAGCGCGGCAGCATGCCATATTCCGCCGTCACCCAACCCTTGCCGGAATTGCGCATCCAGCCCGGCACTTTTTCCTCGAGGCTGGCCGTGCACAGGACATGCGTGTCGCCGAACTTGACCAGGCAGGAGCCTTCCGCATGTTTGGAGATGCCGCGTTCGAAGGAGATGGCACGCATTTCGTCGAACTGGCGTTTGGAAGGGCGCATTCGGGCATCTTTCTTGTGAGTTTGGAAATCCTGGCCGGCTTGTAGCCGCATGAGAAGCAAGGCGCAAAGGAAAAGGCCCTCAACGCACCCCGGCTTGCGTCCCCGGCATCCACCTCTATATCCTCATGACAGAGGGTTTTGCTCCGATGACCAAGCCGATCACCGATCCGAACATGCAGTCGCCGGCGTTGCAGTCGCTCGACATGCGCTCGCGCGATATTTTCCGGCGCATCGTCGAATCCTATCTCAAAGACGGCGAGCCGGTCGGCTCGCGCTCGCTGTCGCGCATCTTGCCCTCATCGCTGTCGCCGGCCACCGTGCGCAACGTGATGAGCGATCTGGAGCATCTCGGCCTGATCTACGCGCCGCATATCTCGGCCGGACGCCTGCCGACGCAGACCGGGCTTCGCTTCTTCGTCGACGCTTTCATGGAACTGGGCGACCTGTCGGACGAGGAGCGCCGTTCCATCGAAGCGCAGGTGAAGGCGTCCGGCTCGGGCATGACGCTTGAACACATGCTGACGGACGCCAGCCAGATGCTGTCGGGCATGTCGCGGGGTGCCGGCCTTGTGCTGACCGCCAAGAACGAAGTGGCGCTGAAGCACATCGAATTCATCCAGCTTGAGCCGACCAAGGCGCTGACCGTGCTCGTCTCGCAAAACGGCGATGTCGAAAACCGCGTCGTCGATCTGCCGGCCGGCATAACGGTTTCGCAGTTGCACGAGGCCTCGAATTTCCTCAACGCCCATATTCGCGGTCGCACGCTGGCTGAGGCCAGGGTGGAGATCGCGCGCCTCAAGGAGGAGACCAGGCTCGCCCTCGATTCGCTGTCGCAAGGCCTGGTGGAAAAGGGACTGGCGGTATGGGCCGGCACCGAAGGCGGCCTGCCGGCGCGGCTTATCGTGCGCGGCCGCGCCAATCTGCTGGAAAACGTCACCGCGCAGGCCGACATCGAGCTTCTGCGCCACCTGTTCGAGGACATGGAAACGCAGGAAGGGCTGATGCAACTGCTCGACCTTGCCGAACAGGGTTCTGGCGTGCGCATCTTCATCGGTTCGGAAAACAAGCTGTTTTCGCTGTCCGGCTCGTCGCTGGTGGTCGCGCCCTATCGCGACAAGGACGCCCGCGTCGTCGGCGCGCTTGGCGTCATCGGGCCGACGCGGCTGAATTATGCGCGCATCGTTCCGATGGTCGACTATACGGCGCAGCTTATTTCCCGCATGCTGCGCTGACCGTATCCGGCTCGGCAGGGAGACAAAAATGGCGCTCGAACAGTTCAAGGCCCAGATTGCCCTCTTGATGGAAGAGATGATCAACCAGCCGCAGGACCAGCACGAAATTCAGGAACAGCTCCGGGAAAAATTGTCGGAGATGCGCGCCATGGGCATGCCGCTGCCGGCCGATCTCGTGCAGTTGGAAAAGCGATTGGACGACGATTTTTACGAAGCGGGAACCTGATCCCGCCGGCGCTTCCTCAGACCCTTTCTTGCGGCAGGTCGTTCACATCAACGTGCGCGACGGAACTGGCAGGGCTTCGGCCAGTTTGCTTTCCGGGTCCACTTCATGGAGACAGCGATGCACCGCCTCGCCGCCGTGAGCGCCATGGCTGCGCTTTTTCTTGCCGCTGGAGCGGCCTTCGCCCAGCAGGCAGACGACACTGTCCTGAAAGGCAAAGCCGCGTTCGGCGACTGGCGGCAGGACGGGCCGGGCGTTCGCCGCCTGATCCGGCCGGACGATCTGCAAAAGCCGTTCGTTACGGAATCGGTATCGAACGGCGCTGACAAGGTGGCGATGCCGAAAGACGCCCGGCCATACTTGCCGCCGGGTTTTTCGGCCGAGTTGATCGCATCCGGCCTGCGCAGCCCGCGCGTCGTGCGCGTTGCTCCGAATGGCGATCTCTTCGTCGCGGATTCCAGGGCCAACCGCGTGCTGGTCTATCGCCTGGGCGACCCCGGTGAAAAGCCCAGCGAAGCGGTCTTCGCCAAAGGCCTGCGCCAGCCCTACGGCATAGCCTTCTATCCGGCAGATAATCCGCAATGGGTCTATGTCGCCAATTCCAACAGCGTCGTCCGCTTCCCCTACAAGTCCGGCGATCTCGAAGCGTCGGACAAGCCGGAAACCGTCGTCGCCGGCATTCCCTCGAACCATCACTGGACGCGCGACATCGCCTTCTCGGCGGACGGCAAGACGCTTTATTTGTCCGTCGGTTCCGGCTCGAACGTGGCCGAAGACATCGGCAGCGCGCCCGCCGGCGGGCTCGAGGCATGGACGGCCTCCGCGCCGCTGGGAGCCGCCTGGGGTTCGGAGCAGGGCAGGGCCGAAGTTCGCGCCTTCGACCCGGACGGCAACAACGAGCGGGTCGTTGCAACGGGTTTGCGCAATTGCTCCGGCATGACGGTACAGCCGGCCACGGGCGCGTTGTGGTGCGTTGTCAACGAGCGCGACGGGCTGGGCGACAACGTTCCGTTCGAATACGCCACGACCGTCCGGCAGGGCGCGTTCTATGGCTGGCCGTGGACTTACATCGGCGAGCACGAGGACCCGCGCCATGCCGGCGAGCGCCCCGATCTTGCCGGCAAGACCACGGTGCCCGACGTGTTGATGCAGGCGCATTCGGCACCGCTGAACATCGCCTTCTATGAGGGTGCAAATTTCCCCGCCGGCTACAAGGGCGACGCCTTCGTTGCGCTGCATGGTTCGTGGAACCGGGGTGCGCGCACGGGCTACAAGGTGGTTCGCCTGAAATTCAAGGACGGCAGGCCGACCGGCGAGTACGAGGATTTCATGACCGGCTTCGTCGTTTCCGACGCACAGGTGTGGGGCCGTCCGGTCGGCGTGGCGGTCGCGAAAGACGGCGCGCTCATCGTTACCGAGGACGGTTCCGGCACGATCTGGCGCGTCGTCCATGACGCTCCTAAAAGCTGACGGCCGGCGGCCGGTTCAATCTGATGCCTGACGCGCCTGACGGGCATGTCGATGACCCGTGCAGGAATATTATTCCGTCTGAATACAGAGTTCGGAAATGACTTTCCTTGAATGGGCGGCTTTAAGCACGCCGTCCACTCGGATTTTCTCGCCTCCATCTCTATCATGCCGCCGCGACAGCCTTATTCGCCCCACGACCCGGAGAGACACTCGATGACCAAGCCTGCCACTCCTGCGCGTGCGCCCGGCCGCGGCCGCGTCTACAATTCCATCACCGAGACGATCGGCGACACGCCGCTGGTGCGGCTCGACAAGTTCGCGGCCCAGAAGGGCATCGTCGCCAAGCTGATGGCCAAGCTCGAATTCTTCAACCCGATCGGCTCGGTCAAGGACCGCATCGGCGTCGCCATGATCGAGGCGCTGGAGGCCGAGGGCCGGATCACGCCCGGCAAGTCGACGCTGATCGAGCCGACATCCGGCAATACCGGCATTGCGCTGGCTTTCGCCGCCGCCGCCAAGGGCTACAAGCTGATCCTGACCATGCCGGAAACCATGTCCATCGAGCGCCGCAAGATGCTGGCGCTGCTGGGCGCGGAACTGGTGTTGACTGAAGGGGCCAAGGGCATGAAGGGCGCCATCGCCAAGGCGCAGGAACTGGCTGCCTCCATTCCCGGTTCGGTCATTCCGCAGCAATTCGAAAATCCCGCCAATCCTGAAATCCACAGGGCCACCACCGCCGAGGAAATCTGGAACGACACCGAAGGCGGCGTCGACATCTTCATTGCCGGCATCGGCACCGGCGGCACCATCACCGGCGTCGGCCAGGTGTTGAAGGCCCGCAAGCCTTCGGTGCAGATTGTTGCCGTCGAGCCGGCGGCATCGGCCATCCTGTCCGGCGGCCAGCCCGGCCCGCACAAGATTCAAGGGCTGGGCGCGGGTTTCGCCCCGAAAATCCTCGACACCACCGTCTATGACGAGGTCGTCACGGTTTCGAACGAGGATTCCATCGCCAATGCGCGGCTCGTCGCGCGGCTTGAAGGCGTTCCGGTCGGCATCTCCGCGGGCGCTGCCCTTCAGGCGGCCATCGTCGTCGGCTCGCGCCCGGAAAATGCCGGCAAGAACATGGTCGTGGTGATCCCGTCCTTTGCCGAACGATATCTCTCCACCATCCTGTTCGACGGCCTCGGCACCTGACCGCACGCCGCCGGCCTGCCAGCGTCCGGGATGGCGGTCGAAAAACATCGTTCTACGATGCGATTATCGGTTGGCATTTGACGAACGCTGTCTAAACTCGCCCGTCCAGCGCCGCTGACGGTGTTGCGAGATTGATAACGAGGCATGTCGGGGAGGAATTGCATGCAACATTTCAGGACCAGACTGATCGCGGCCGGTGTCGTCGCATTTTCACTCGGCGCCGGCGTCGCTTCCGCAGCGGCCCAGGAATTCATCAACGTGCTGACCGGCGGCACCTCGGGCGTTTATTATCCGCTCGGCGTCGCGCTCTCGGAAATTTATAGCAAGAACATCGAAGGCGCCCGCGTCCAGGTGCAGGCGACCAAGGCTTCCGTCGAAAACCTCAACCTGCTCGAGCAGGGCAAGGGCGAGATCGCCTTCGCGCTGGGCGATTCGGTCAAGTTTGCAGCCGAAGGCAACACCGAGGCCGGCTTCCGCGGCAAATTGGAGAAGTTGCGCGGCATCGCCGCTATCTACCCGAACTTCATCCAGATCGTCGCCAGCAAGGAATCCGGCATCAAGACGCTGGCCGATTTGAAGGGCAAGAGCCTGTCCGTCGGCGCACCGGCATCCGGCACCGAACTCAACGCGCGCGCCATCCTTCAAGCCGCCGGCATGAAATATGAGGATCTGGGCAAGGTCGAATATCTGCCCTTCGCCGAATCGGTCGAACTCATCAAGAACCGCCAACTCGACGCCACGCTTCAGTCGGCCGGGCTTGGCGTCGCCTCTATCCGCGATCTTTCGACCTCGCTGCCGATCAACGTGGTCTCGGTGCCTGCGGCGGATGTCGAAAAGATCGGCTCGCCCTATATCTCGGTCATGATCCCAGCCGGCACCTATGACGGCCAGACCGAGGATGTCCCGACGGCCGCCGTCGGCAATTTTCTGGTCACCCAGAGCGACGTTTCCGACGAGACGGCGTATCAGATGACCAAGCTTTTGTTCGAGCATCTCGATCAGCTCGTGGCGGCGCATGCCGCCGCCAAGGGCATCGACGCCACCAAGGCGCTGGACGGCATGCCGATCCCGCTGCACCCCGGCGCCGAGCGCTACTACAAGGAAGTCGGCCTGTTGAAGTAGTTGACGGCATCTTTGACAAGCTCTTAGCACCTCCTCTGGCCGGCAGGCTGGAGGAGGTGCCTTGGATTTAGCGCTCCGGCAAGAGGAATGCATTCGATGAGCCAAGCCGTAAATCAGGCCGCCGAAAACCCCGAAATCATCCACATACCGGAGGTCGAGGAGCATGTAGAGGGCCTGCCGCCCGGCTTCGGCGAAGGGATGATGGGCAAGATCGCTTTCCTGATCGCGGTCGCCTTCTCCGCGTTCCAGATCTATACCGCCGCCTATGGCAATCTGCCGAGCCAGGTGGTGCGGGCCATGCATGTCGGCTTCCTGCTCCTGCTGGGTTTCGGCCTCGTCGCCAATCTGCGCACGACGTCCAGGGCCGCCAAGATGCTGTTCTGGACCCTTGGCATCCTCGGCTTCCTGACCGGCGTCTATCACTGGGTGTTCTACACCCAACTGATCATGCGCTCCGGCTTCCTGACCGTGCCGGACCTGGTTGTCGGCAGCGTGCTAGTGGTACTGGTTTTTGAGGCGACAAGACGGCTGATGGGCCTGCCGCTCGCCATCATCGCCTTCCTGTTCCTCTGCTATTGCTTCGTCGGCAACCATCTGCCGCCGCCCTTCGTCCATCGCGGCTACGATTTCTCCCAGATCGTCGATACCTTCGCGTTCGGCGTGGAAGGCATCTACGGCACCCCGGTCTATGTCTCGGCGGCCTATATCTTCATCTTCGTCGTCTTTGCCTCCTTCCTCGAACGGGCCGGCATGATCGCCCTGTTCAACGATTTCGCGCTCGGCCTCGTCGGCACATGGCGCGGCGGCCCGGCGCAGGTCTGCGTGCTTTCCTCGGCGCTGATGGGTACCATTTCCGGCTCCGGCGTCGCCAATGTGGTGGCGTCCGGCCAGTTCACCATTCCCCTGATGAAGCGCTTTGGCTTCCGCTCCGCCTTTGCCGGCGCCGTCGAGGCAACCTCGTCCATGGGCGG
The DNA here is from genome assembly GCF_054489405.1 of Mesorhizobium sp. A623. Classification (NCBI taxonomy): domain Bacteria; kingdom Pseudomonadati; phylum Pseudomonadota; class Alphaproteobacteria; order Hyphomicrobiales; family Phyllobacteriaceae; genus Mesorhizobium; species Mesorhizobium sp. A623. The sequence goes on along the minus strand of NZ_JBTMXB010000015.1, from coordinate 24,870 downwards.
CCAGATCATGCCGCCGGTGATGGGCGCGGTCGCCTTTATCATGGCCGAGACGCTGAACATTCCCTATGCGTCGGTGGTCAAGGCCGCGATCATCCCGGCCATGCTCTATTTCGGCGCTTGCTTCTGGCAGGTGCATCTGGAAGCCGGCAAGCAGGGCCTTTCCGGCATGGACAAGGCATCGCTGCCCAACCCGTGGACTGCGGTGCGCCTGCATTGGCCGCTGGTGCTGCCGCTGGCGGCGCTGGTCTATCTTTTGTTCGCCGGTTACACGCCGATCTTCGCCGGCACCATGGGGCTGGCGCTGACCGTCGTGCTGATCCTTGGCACGCCGCTGGCGGCGTCGATCGGACCCTTTGCGTTCCGCGTGGTGTTCTGGCTGGCGCTTGGCGTGGCCGCCGCCTCCTTCATGGAATACGGCGTCAACATCCTGGCGCTGGTCATCCTGGCTCTGGTCGTTGCCTGCCTCATGTTCAACGGCGGACGCCAGACGCTGCGCATCTGCGTGGATTCGCTGGCCGAAGGCGCCAAGAACGCGCTGCCCGTCGGCATCGCCTGCGCCATCGTCGGCATCATCATCGGCACGCTGACCCTGACCGGCATCGCATCGACCTTCATCGGCTGGATCATTTCCATCGGCGAGAACAATCTGTTCCTGTCGCTGGTGCTGACCATGCTGACCTGCCTGGTGCTCGGCATGGGCATCCCCACCATCCCAAACTATATCATCACCTCGTCGCTCGCCGGCCCCGCACTGTTGTCGCTCGGCGTGCCGCTGGTGGTCAGCCATATGTTCGTCTTCTATTTCGGCATCATGGCGGACCTCACCCCGCCGGTGGCGCTGGCCGCCTTCGCGGCCGCGCCCATGGCCAAGGAAAGCGGCCTGAAGATCGGCGTGCAGGCATCCAAGCTGGCGATGGCCGGCTTCGTCGTGCCGTTCATGGCCGTCTATACGCCGGCCCTGATGCTGCAGGATCCCGGTCCGATCGCCGCCGCCTACGGCTATCCGGTCGAGGTCGTCTATATCGTCGCCAAGGCCTGCATGGGCATCCTTTTGTGGGGCGCCGCCGCCGTCGGCTTCCTGTTCGCACGCGCCGCCTGGTGGGAGCGCATCGTCGCCTTCGCCGCCGGGCTGCTGCTGGTGCTGGCGGTACCGCTGACCGATGAACTCGGCTGGGCGCTGGCCTTCGCCTGGATCGGCTGGCACTGGTGGCGGTCGAGGCAGACCGCTGCCGTCGCATGAGCCTCTGCATCCTCGCGGCCGGCAAGGTGACGGTGCTTGCCGCGATGGCCTTCACGCTGTCGTGGACCCATTCGGTCGAGAAGACAGGGTGGCAGGAGCACTGGAAGGTGACGCCCGCCGGCCTTCAGGTCGTGGAGGCGCGCATTAAGGGGTCGGGAGCCGGCATGGACCCGCCCGAAGGCTCCGTCCTGAAAGATGGCTGGTGGGTTTACGCGCCGAAGGTAGCACCGCTCAAAAGGCTGGTGCTGGCCGCCTCAGGGGCGACCGGTGGCGGCTGGTCGCTCTGTACGCCAACTGGTTGTACGATGATCGGCGAGCGGTCGGGCGATCCGACCGTTGTGACGGTTTGCGGCGATCATGGCGAGGCTCAATGAGCGCTGATGCCGAGCGGATGGCCGCGCCGCGCGCAGGCCGGGCCGGGGCCGCGCATGTAGTAGCGCTCCGGCCGATAGGTCGGCGAAACGAACTCGCGAATGGCGGCGGCATAGCCCGCGATGTGGCTCCAGATACGCATGTTACTCAAGTCCCTGTCCCGATTTTCGGATGTCCCGTCCGATTGCGAACATCCTAGCTCGCAAGCATGAATAGTCGGTGAACCTGATGTTAACTTTCGGCTGAAACCGCGTCGCTTCGTGGCGGGAATGCGGCAAATCCGGGGTGTTTTGGTGGGCTTTGACGCCATTGCCCGGACTGTGCCTTTTCCATCACATTCCTTTCGGCTGTTCGGTGGATAGCACCCTCATCCGACGACGCCCGGCATTCACCCCAGAAACACTTTCGCAAATTCCATCCTGCCTTTGGGCGAGAACGTCACCACGCGGCTGCCCTTCTCGCGGCGCGCCCATCTTTCGGCGATGATCCTGTCGAGGATGGCCGCACCCAGCGTACCGGCAAGATGCGAGCGCCGCACGCTCCAGTCGAGGCAGGCGCGGCACACCGGCCGCCGTGATTTCGCTGGCGCATCAAGGTCGATGCCGATGGCGCGGAAATGTGAAGCGCCGTGATCGCTCAACCTGATTTCGTCGCCATCGCGGACCAGCAGTCGCCGTTCCAGAAAACCGTCCAGCATTTTCACCGCATGCTCACCCGCCAGATGATCGTAGCAGACGCGCGCCTCGCGCAGCGTCGCTTCGCGCGGGCCGGGCCGCACCTGTTTGGGGCCAAGCGTGGCGGCAACGCCCATGATCGCTTCCAGCATGCCGGCGACCTGAGGGCCGGCCAGCCCGTAATAGCGGTGCCGGCCTTCGCTCGCTACGCTCAACAGTCCGCCCTCCAACAGCTTGGCAAGGTGCGAGCTTGCCGTGGGCAGACCAACGCCCGCTTCCTGGGCCAGTTCGCTGGCCGTTAGCGCCGTCCCCGTCATCAGGGCCGTCAGCATGTTGGCGCGCGCCGGGTCGCCGACGAGACTGGCGACGCGGGCAAGATCGGGTCCGTCTTTCATAGTTCGCTCTCCGTCGAAGTATTGAAGGCAGAGAACCACTATTCTCAGGCGAGATCAAGGAGCCATCATGACCGAATTCCACCTCGCCCGCCCACAGCCGGCCACGCGCCCGCGCTTGCGCCTTTTCAGCTTGCGCCGGCTGTGGGCGTGCATCGCAGGCGGCTACGACCGCCATTTGCAGCGCTGCGACCTCGCCGAGATCGATGACCGCATGCTGCATGACCTTGGCCTGACGCGGGAGGACGTTCGCCGCGAATGCGCCAAATCGTTCTGGCGGCTGTGATCTGCTAGAGCATCGGACCGAAAAGTGGCGACGGTTTTCGGATTATTCCGATGCTCAATCAAAGTGTTAGAGCGTCCTTTGTGCGTCCAATCGGACGCACGGCACCCTAAGCGTTGCCGATCAGCACGCCTGCCGCGAACACCAGCGCGCCGCCCAGAACCACCTGGAAGGCGGCACGCAGGAACGGCGTCTGCATGTAGCGGTTCTGGATGAAGGCGATCGCCCACAGCTCGAAGAACACCACGATGGCCGCGACCGTCGTCGCCGTCCAGAAATGCGGAATGAGGTAGGGCAGGGCATGGCCAAGCCCGCCCAGCGTCGTCATCAGCCCGACCGTCAGGCCGCGCTTGATCGGCGAGCCGCGCCCCGACAATTTGCCGTCGTCGGAGGCGACCTCGGTGAAGCCCATCGAGATGCCCGCGCCGATCGAGGCCGCCAGCCCGACCAACAGCGTCTGCCAGGTGTCATGCGTGGCGAATGCGGCGGCGAAGATCGGCGCCAATGTCGAGACCGAGCCGTCCATCAGCCCGGCCAGCCCCGGCTGCACATAGGTCAGGATGTACTGGCGACGCTCCGTCGCGGCTTCCCCGTCGCGCACATCGCCCGGCACCAGCTTCTGTTCGAGATGCTGCGCCAGCGTTTCGTGGCGCTGCTCGGCCGCCGCCAGATCGCCGAGAAGTTTGCGGGTCGAGGCGTCGGTGGTGCGCTTGGCGGCCTCGACATAGAAAAGATAGGCCTGCCGTTCCATCGTCTCGGCCTGCGCGCGCACCGTGTCGATGCCAAGCGGCCGCACAAGCCAGTCGGGCCGGCGTTCGTAATAGCCTTTGACATGCTCGCGTCGTATCAGCGGAATGCGTTCGCCGAAGCGCTTTTTGTGCAACTCGATGAGGGAAGCGCGGTGGCCGTCCTCTTCGACCGCCATTGCCTCGAACATCTTGGCCGACTGCGGAAAGCTTTCCGCCAGCCCGTCCGCATAGGCGCGGTAGATGCGTCCGTCGTCTTCCTCGGAAGAAATGGCGAGCGCCAGCACTTCCTGCTCCGACAGCGAATCGAAACGGCGACGGCCAAAGCCCATAACACGGGAAAGCATGATAGCGGTTCTCTAGTTTAGAATAGTTCTAAACTAGAGAATGAGCCCGCCAGGGTCAATTGGCGATCGTTCAGGGGTTCCGGAATTTTCGCCCTCAAAAATGAAAGAGACCCTTTTTAGCGGCGAAGCGCCACTTATATAGGGAAACCTAAGCCAATAGAGAAAGGCAGCCGCATGACGGCCAAGCAACACCACAAGGCATTCGAGGCGAAGCCTGTCCTCGACCTCATTGCCTCCATCGAGGCGGATCTTCTGCGCCTGAAGGGCATGATCGAGGCCGAGGTAGAAAGGTTCGATCCGGCCAACCCGCACAACAAGGCGCCCGACGGCAAGCTGACCGAGGAGGGCGTGGAATGCTGCTACCGCCTGTTCGACGAGGGCAAGTCGCGCTATTCGGTGGCGCAGCAGATGAAGATATCCTTCGCCGCCGCCACGCACCGATTCAATAGCTGGCGCAAAATCGGCGGCGAAAAGCGCAAGCGCGCGCTGTTGGGGTGAAGGGAGTGTGCAGGCTCGTCGGCGGGAGTGGGATTTGCCTAGGCCACTTGGGCTGAATGGTTTTGCATGCTAGCCGGCCCAGGTTTCTGCCAAGGCGCCCCCACCCCCAACCCACTAGGGGGAGGGGGAATCAAGCGGCAACTGTCACAATATTAGCGGCTTACGAACGACTGGTCGCATCAGTGTTCCCCTCCCCCTTGTGGGGAGGGGTTCGGGGTGGGAGTGCCGCCGGCAGAACGGCTACCGTTGAGTTGCTCTCAACTGTCTACAGCCAACGAACCCGGTGCTTTACCCGATCACGCCGCAGCGGCGGTCGCGGCGGTCGAAGCTGACGATCACGCGATTGCCGTTTCTTGAACGGCCGGCAACGTCGATGGTGCGGCGGCCGACATCGGCGATGCGCGCGCGTCGAATGCCCATCCGTTCGGCCTTGTCCAGCGCCCGGTCCGGCGTGCAGCCGCGGTCGTGCCGGCGGCTCTCGCGATTGTCGTCGCGGCGGTCATTGCGATCACGCCGCCGGCAGTCCTCGCGGTCCGGATCGCAATTGTCCCGCAACTGCATGGTCGGGCCGTTGCGGCCAAGGTGAAGTTCGATGTCTTGCGCCGAGGCGGCGCTGAACGAGAAGGGCAGGCTGGTTGCCGCAAGGGCTAGAGCGAGCGTCGCAGATGTGATGATCTTGTGCATGGTCTGGTTCTCCTGTGCTCAGCCATAACGGCGGCGAGGGCATCCGGTTCAAATCAGATTTTAGCGGTTTTGAGATATATTGCGTGATGGCTTTGCCTTTTGCCGGCGGCTGTTGTTCCAGCGGTGGCGATCGGTTGGCCGTTTGCCGGCGCGGCCTACTTTCCAATGGCGCGTCGCGGTGGTTTTCGTGCACAAGGGCTGCTCAGGGTCTGTTTGATAATTCGCCCTGCCGAGGCATCTGGCGTGGCTTTCGGGGTCGCCATCGGCGGCGAGCGAAGCGTACTACAGTACGTGAGCACCGGAAGCGCAGAAAACCACGCCAGATGGCCGGCAGGGTAGAATTTCCAAATAGTCTCTCAGGATTGAACAGCAGGAGCCACGCATGCCCGCCATACCCGCCCCTCCCGGAATTTCCGAAATTCGCGCCGCAGCCACCCGCCTTGCCGGCCTGGCCGTCGAGACGCCACTGCTGGAATCGCCGATGCTGAACGAGCGTTTCGGCGCACGGCTTCTGTTCAAGCCGGAAGTGCTGCAGCGTACCGGTTCGTTCAAGTTTCGAGGCGCCTACAACAAGATTTCCTCGCTGTCGCCGGAAGAGCGCAGCCGGGGCGTCGTCGCGTTTTCGTCGGGCAACCATGCGCAGGGCGTGGCGCTTTCGGCCGGCATGTTCGGCATCAAGGCGGTCATCGTCATGCCGTCCGATGCGCCGGCGATGAAAATCGCCAACGTCCGGGCCATGGGCGCGGAAGTCGTTCTCTACGACCGTATCCGCGAAGATCGCTCAGCCCTTGCCCAGGCCTATGTCGACAAGGGCATGGTGCTGGTGCCGCCCTATGACGACCCGGCCATCATTGCCGGGCAGGGCACGATCGGCCTCGAACTGGTAGCCCAGGCCGAAAAACTCGGCGCGAAACTCGATACCGTCGTGGTGCCGTGCGGCGGCGGCGGCCTTGTCGGCGGCATTTCCGTTGCGATCAAGCATGCCTCGCCCGCGACCATGCTCTGGGGGGCGGAGCCGGAGCATTTCGACGACACCCGCCGCTCGCTGGCCGCCGGAAAGCGCATTGGCGTCGAGCCCGGCCACACCTCCATCTGCGATGCGCTGTTGACGCCGGAGCCGGGCGAAATCACCTTCGAAATCAACCGCCACAATCTGGCCGGCAGCGTTGCGGTTACGCCAAAGGCCGTGGCGGCGGCTATGCGTGATGCGATGGCGTACTTGAAACTGGTGGTGGAGCCGGGCGGCTGCGTGGCGCTTGCAGCACTGTCTTCGGGCGAGATCGACATCGCCGGCAAATGCGTGGCCGTCGTGCTGTCGGGCGGCAATGTCGATTACGGACTTTATGCGGACATCATCGCGGGCAAGCCGCCTTACGATTGAGCGTTACGGCAGGACAGAGAGGGGCAATGTCGAGCGCTGACCTTCACGGATCGACATATACTGACCGGAAATGTCAGCAGCGGCATTGATATCTGCATACGTGACACGATATTCAGCCTTCTTCCAACGTCCCTTTTCAAGCAGCAGTTTGTCTCCATGCAGCCCATCATTGCCATTTCCGGGGTCTCGAAGACCTATGCGAGCGGGTTTTCCGCGCTTAAGACGATCAATCTCGACATAGAGCGCGGCGAGATTTTCGCGCTGCTCGGGCCGAACGGAGCGGGCAAGACGACGTTGATCTCCATCGTCTGCGGCATCGTCAACCGCTCGTCCGGCACGGTGACGGTGGACGGCCACGACATCGGCACGGATTACCGCGCCGCGCGCAGCCTGATCGGGCTGGTGCCGCAGGAACTGACCATCGACGCCTTCGAGACGGTGTGGTCGACGGTCAACTACAGCCGCGGCCTGTTCGGCAAGCCGGCCAACCCGGCTTTTGTCGAAAAGGTGCTGCGCGACCTGTCGCTGTGGGACAAGAAGGATGCCAAGGCGATTACGCTTTCCGGCGGCATGAAGCGCCGGCTGATGATCGCCAAGGCGCTGTCGCACGAGCCGCGCGTGCTGTTCCTCGACGAGCCGACCGCCGGCGTCGATGTCGAGCTTCGCCAGGATATGTGGGCCATGGTCCGGCGGCTGCGCGAGGATGGCGTCACCATCATCTTGACCACGCATTACATCGAGGAAGCGCAAGCGATGGCCGACCGCGTCGGCGTCATCAACCATGGCGAGATCATCCTGGTCGAGGACAAGGACGAACTGATGCGCAAGCTTGGCCGCAAGCGCATGGTGCTGGAACTGCGAAAGCCGCTTGATGCCGTCCCCGCGCTCCTGTCCAGTTACGAGCTTGAGCTTTCCGCAGATGGCCAGCAACTGACCTACACCTATGACGACCAGAGCGATCGGCCGGGCGTCGCCTCGCTGCTGCGCGACCTGAGCACGGCCGGCATCGAGTTCCGCGACCTCGACACCAAGAACAGTTCGCTGGAGGAAATCTTCGTCACGCTGGTCAGGAGCGCAGCATGAACCCGCGCGCCGTCTGGGCGATCTACCGGCAGGAAATGGCGCGCGCCTACCGCACGCTGCTGCAGAGCATCGTCTCGCCCGTCATCTCCACCACGCTCTATTTCGTCGTGTTCGGCTCGGCCATCGGCTCGCGCATCACCGAGGTCGACGGCATCAGCTACGGCGCTTTCATCGTGCCGGGGCTCATCATGCTGTCGCTGTTGACGCAGTCGATCTCCAACGCCTCCTTCGCCATCTATTTCCCGAAATTCGTCGGCTCCATCTACGAACTTCTGTCCGCGCCGGTGTCCTATCTGGAGATCGTGCTCGCCTATGTCGGCGGGGCGGCCACCAAGTCGATTGCGCTTGGCCTCATCATCCTGGCGACGGCGACCCTGTTCGTGCCTCTGCACATCCAGCACCCGTTCTGGATGCTGGGTTTCCTGGTGTTGACGGCGGTGACGTTCAGTCTGTTCGGCTTCATCATCGGCATCTGGGCCGGCAGCTTCGAGCAGTTGCAACTGGTGCCGCTGTTGATCGTCACGCCGCTTACCTTCCTTGGCGGCAGTTTTTATTCGATCGACATGCTGCCGCCGGTCTGGCGCACGGTCACGCTGTTCAACCCCGTCGTCTATCTCGTCAGCGGGTTCCGCTGGAGCTTTTATGGCAAGGCGGACGTGTCCATCGGTGTCAGCCTGGGCATGACGATCGTGTTCCTGCTTGTATGCATCGCCATCGTCAGCTGGATTTTCAAAACCGGCTACCGGCTCAGGAACTGACTTCGTCTCTTGACCGCGACCAGCGCTTCGGAAACAAGGCTGGGCTGGTCATTTCGAGGCGGACAATAAAATGAGTTTCTGGGGCCTGTTTCAACTCGGCCTGTCGACGGGGGTGTTCCTGCTGGCGGCGACCGTGGCGAAATACTGGGGGCTTGCGCCCACGCTCGGCAAATTGCTGCTGACCCTGGCGCTCTACTCGCTGGGAAACCTCATCATGCTGCGCCTGATCCGCGAATTCGGCATGGGCGTCTCGCTCAGCCTTTCGGCGGTCATCCAGCTTGTCGCGGTCAACGCCATCGCGCTGGCTTTTTTCGGCGAGCGCCTCAATTCCTTGCAGGCTATAGGCCTGGCGCTCGCCATCGTGGCGGTGGGGCTGATCACGCTCGGGCCATATTTGCAGGGCCGATGATGCCTGAAAAGCCGCAGGATTGAGATGACAGGCCGGCATTCGGGTAGGATCGACGCTTCCACCGCCATGGCCGTGCTGGTGGCGCTTGCAGGGGCGCTGGGCTTCGCGGTGCTGGTGTGGGTGGCCGCAGCCGTTCCACCGCATGCCTTCGACACGCAGATACTGCTTGCCTTTCGCCAAGCCGGCCGTCCCGAAATCCCGCTCGGGCCTTTATGGCTGCAAGAGGCGATCCGCGACCTGTCCAGCCTGGGCAGCGTGATCGTGCTGCTGCTCGTCATGGCGGCGGCCGTGATCTATTTGCTGTTGGTCCGCCGCCCGGCGACCGCGCTGTTCGTCTTCCTTGTGCTGGCCGGCGGACAGGTCCTGTGCAACGCGCTCAAGCTTGTCGTGAACAGGCCGCGCCTCGATCTCGTCTCGCATCTCAGCCACGTATCGACGCTGTCTTTCCCGAGCAGCCACGCCATGATGTCCGCCGTGACCTACCTGACGCTCGCGGCACTGGCCGGGCGCTTCCTGCCCGGCCGGATGAGCCGGATCTACCTGCTGGCGCTGGCGCTGTTGGTCACGCTCGCGGTCGGCATCAGCCGCATCTATCTCGGCGTCCACTGGCCGTCCGATGTCCTCGCCGGCTGGTGCGCCGGCTTTGCCTGGACAGCCATCTGCTGGCTGGCGGCGAGGTTCTGGAACTGGCTGCCCTGAAATATACCGGCAGCCCTATCCTTTAGAAACCCCAGCCGCAGCCGGCTTCGCCCAAATCAGCGCCTTGTAGTCGAAGCCATATTCCAGCGTCGGCTTGACGATGCGGAAATAGGGCGAAAGGTCGAAATCGCGCGGCGTAAACAGCGAATGATGCCGGATATGCAGGATTTCCTGCCGCGAATAGTTCGATTGCGCCGAAGCCCGGCCGGGGGCGCGGGTGATTTCCGGCAGGATCGGGTAGGCGATCTCGCCATAGGCCTGCGCGATCAGCGTCGAGCAGATGGCGCGGGTCGGATCGCCCGAGCCGAAGGCGATCATGCGGCGGCGCCAGCGCACCGGCACCGGTGGCGTTGGCAGGAAATAGCGCAACATGTCGAAAATGTTCTTCAGATCGTAGCGCAGGCCGATCTTGCCGGTCATGAAGGCGACCATGCGGTCGCGGTCGTCCGGCGAAAGCCCGCTCGCGCGGCAGATGCGCGTATTGTAGGTCTTGTAGCGCGACAGCGGCACTGCAACGCAGCCTTCGCCAAGCGTCACCTCGATCAGGCGCGGCCGCTCCGAACCGTCCTGCGGCTCCGGCATGGCGTCGCCGATATAGAAGGCCGCATGGGACCATGTCGATTGCGTCAGGTACTTGATCGCCGCTGAAATCTTCTGGTTGCCTTCGACCAGCAGGATGTCGCCGGGTTCCAGCGCGCGCCGCAGCGTTTCGGGATCGGAGGGCGTGTAGGGTTCATAGCCGGAGGATTCGGCCTGCAGCCGGCCTGCAATCCATCGACCCAGCCGGTCGAGCAGCGTGTCGGTAACCCCAGTCATTCAGTATGCGCCGGGCGTGAAGGCCGCCCGCCAAGCCTTTGCCGGCCGGGTCATCGCACCAGCTCCGGAAAGCCGTTCAGCGCCAGCGATGCGTTGGAATAGCGGATTTCACCCGTAACCTCGCGGTCGAGCCAGGCGGGCAGCATCGCGTCCGGCACCCGGTCCGGCGTTTCCAGTTCGGCAACGATCAGGCCGTCGAGATCGCCCGAAAAAACGTCGACCTCGTAGAGATAATCCTGATGACGCACATGATGCCGGGTCTTGGTGATGACGGTGCCGATGGCAAACGCCATCATTTCCTTCGCCTCGTCCAGCGGCACCGCATATTCGAACTCGTCACGCTCGGCGAGGTCGGAGCCGAATTTCAGCGTCAGCTTGGCGGCCTTGCCGTTGCTGATGCGCAAGCGGATCGAGCGTTCCGCCGAAATCGCCAGATAGAACTGGACGATAGCGATTTTCTTCTCGACGCCGGCAAGCCACGACGCATCCTTCAGCAGAAATTTTCGTTCTATTTCCTTGGCCATGGCCGACTAAAGCCCGGCGTGCCGCTCAAATCAATTGCGGCAGCGGCAAATTTGGACAGAGGAGCCTCAATTGACATTAATCAATCGATTGATTAAATAAGGCGATGGCCAAACCCACGACGAAATCCCCGTTGCGCGCGCTGTCGTCTGAAGCGACCCGCGCGACGTTGATTCTTTCGGCGCTGAGGTTGTTTGGGCGATATGGCTACGACGGCAGTTCGACGCGGCAGATCGCGGCCGACGCCAAGGCCAATATCGGTTCCATCGCCTATCATTTCGGCAGCAAGGAAGGGCTGCGCATCGCCGCCGCCGACCATATCGTGGAAACCATCCAGGCCGTTGCCGGCCAATCGCTGGGCGACGCGCAGGCCGATGCCGGCACGCCGGACGCCGCGAAAGGAAAGCTGTTTGCGGTGCTCGACCGCATGGTGACGTTCATCGTCGCCAGTCCCGAAGCCGGCGAGATCGTGCAGTTCATCCTGCGCGAGATGGCGAGCCCGTCGCCGGCGCTGGACCGCATCTATGACGGCGTGTTCGAGCCAACCCACCGCCGCCTGTGCCTGCTGTGGGAGCAGGCGACCGGCGAACCCGCCGAAAGCGATGCGACCAAACTGACCGTATTCACGTTGATCGGGCAGGTCGTCTATTTCCGCATCGGCCGCGAGGCGGTGCTGCGCCGCATGGGCTGGAGCGGCATCGGCGCGGCTGAATCCGTGCAGGTGGCGGCGGTTGCCGCCAACAATCTCGGCGTCATCCTGAATGCCCGAAAAGGGCCGGGATCAAAAAGGCAAGAATCAAAGGGGCAAGGATCATGAGTTTCCTCTGTTCGATACCGCTTGCCGTCCAAATGTTTTCGGCATGTGCGCCGGCGGCACCGCTGGCCGTCGGCTATGTCGAGGGCGACTACGTGCTTTTGGCGCCGATCGAAGTGGCGCAGGTCGAGACGATTTCGGTCAGGCGCGGCGACCGCGTCGAAGCCGGCGCGCCGCTGGCCACGCTGGAAAGCGACGACGCGGGCATAGCCGTGGCGCTGGCCGAGGCGGCGCTGGCGCAGGCGAAGGCCCAGCTTGCCGATTTGCAGGTAGGCAAGCGGCCGGAGGAGATCGCGGTTTTGGAAGCCGCCCTGCGTTCGGCCAAGGCGCAGGCCGACGACGCCACCCGCACGCTGGCGCGCACGCAGGATTTGTTGAAGCGCAACGTCGCCACCCAGGCGCAGTTCGACGACGCCACCACGCAGGCGGAAGTCACGCAGGCGGCGATCGGCCAGGCCGAGGCCAATCTGGCGGTCGGGCGGCTGCCTGCGCGGCCGGAAACCATCAAGGCTGCGGAAAACCAGGTCAAGCAGGCTGAAGCCGCGCTCGAGCAGGCGCACTGGCGGCTTTCCCAGCGCACGCTGACCGCGCCGGCAGCGGGCCGCATCGACGACGTGATCCGCAATCCGGGCGATACGGCCGGCCCGAGCGCGCCGGTCATCTCCATGCTGCCGGACGGCGCGGTCAAACTCACTGTCTACATTCCCGAAGCCGCGTTTTCCTCGATCAAGATCGGCACGCTGCTGAGCGTGCGCTGCGACGGCTGCGGGCCGGATTTGAAGGCCAGGGTCAGCTATGTCTCGCCCGACCCGGAATTCACCCCGCCGGTCATCTACTCGCTCGAGAACCGGCAAAAGCTGGTCTATCTGGTCGAGGCCCGCCCGCAGGGCAATGCCGGGGCGTTGCAGCCGGGGCAGATCGTGGATGTGGGGCTGGTGAGCGAATAGGAAAGTAGCGAATAGCGAATAGAAAGTTTGGTTCGAGAGTGAAAATGTCGAGATTGTTTTTCCCTATTGGCTATTCGCTACTCCCTATTCGCTCGCATGCCAAAGGCATGCGCTAATGAACGTCATCGACGTGCACGGCCTCGTCAAGCGCTTCGGCGACAAGACCGTCGTCGACCATGTGACGATGAATGTGGCGCAAGGCGAGATCGTCGGCTTTCTCGGGCCGAACGGTTCGGGCAAGACCACCACCATCCGCATCATGTGCGGGCTTCTGACGCCGGACGAGGGCGAAGGCACCGTGCTCGGCCTCAACATCCGTACCGACAGCCTGAAGATCAAGCGCGAGGTCGGCTACATGACGCAGCGCTTCTCCTTCTATGAAGACCTTACCATCGGCGAAAATCTCGAATTCGTGGCGCGGCTCTACCAGTTGAAGCCGCTCGATGAGTATGTGTCGAAAACGCTGGAGGATCTTGGCCTCACTTCGCGCCGCAACCAGCTTGCCGGCACGCTTTCGGGCGGCTGGAAGCAGCGGCTGGCGCTCGCCGCCTGCATCATGCACAAGCCGAAGCTGCTGTTGCTGGACGAGCCGACCGCCGGCGTCGATCCGAAAGCGCGGCGCGAGTTCTGGGACGAGATCCACCGACTGGCGCGCGGCGGCCTGACCGTGCTGGTTTCCACCCACTACATGGACGAAGCGGAGCGCTGCCACCGCATCAGCTACATTTCCTACGGCAAGATGCTGGCGACCGGCACGGTCGACGAGGTTATTCGCGACGCGGGCCTGACCACGTTCGTCGTCACCGGGCCGAAACTCAACGAGGTCGCGGCAGCGCTTGAAGGCAAGCCCGGTGTTGACCAGGTGGCCCCGTTTGGCACGACGCTGCACGTCGTCGGCTCTGACAAAAAGGCACTGAAGGCGGCCCTCGCCGATGTCGAGAAAAACCACGAGGGCGTAAAGGTGACGCCCGGCGAAACCAGCCTGGAAGACGTGTTCATCCAGTTCATGGCCGGCTCGAAGGACAATATGGGATGATGAGGAGCGGTTCGCGAAGCGAACGAAAAGCCCCCAAATGGGCTTTTCGAGTGACGAATGCCCGAGGCCATAGCCGAGGGCCGGATGAGATGGTGCTGCTATGAACGCCGTCTTCTCCCTCGCTCGCCTTAACGCGCTTTTGGCCAAGGAATTCATCCAGATGCGGCGCGACCGCGTCACTTTCGCGATGATGCTGGGTGTGCCGCTGATGCTGTTGATCCTGTTCGGCTTTGCCATCAACAACGATCCCAAGCGCCTGCCGGCGGCTCTCTTGGCGATGAGCAGCGACCAGTACAGCCGCGCCATGGTGGCGGCGCTGGAAAATACCGGCTACTACCGTTTCGACCATATCGTCGAGACCGAGGCCGAGGCGGACTTTCTTCTGGCGCGCGGCGACGTTTCCTTCGTCGTCACCATTCCCGCCGATTTCGGCCGGCGCGTCGAGCGCGGCGATCATCCGCAAATCCTGATCGAAGCGGACGCGACCGATCCGTCGGTGGCGTCCGGCGCCATTTCCACGCTGGGAACGGTCGCCGGGCAGGCGTTGCTTCGGGCGCAGGGCAGGCAGGATCAGGCGGCCGAGAACGCCGCCAGCCAGCTCGATGTGGTCGTGCATCGGCTCTACAATCCCGAAGGCGTGTCGCAGTACAACATCGTTCCGGGCCTGCTCGGCGTCATCTTGCAGATGACCATGGTGATGATGACGGCGGTGGCGCTGACGCGCGAAACCGAGCGCGGCACCATGGAAAACCTGCTGGCCATGCCAACCAGCCCGCTGGAAATCATGCTGGGCAAGGTGTTGCCCTATGCCTGTGTCGGCGCGGTGCAGGTCATGGTGGTGCTGATCGCCGCCAAGCTGTTGTTCTTCGTGCCCTTTGTCGGCGGCCTCCCGCTTTTGCTGTCCAGCATCTTCGTCTTCGTGCTCGGGCTTGTCCTGCTCGGCTATTCCATCTCGACCGTGTCGCGCACGCAGATGCAGGCCATGCAACTCACCTTCTTCTTCTTCCTGCCGTCGATCCTGCTTTCCGGCTTCATGTTCCCGTATCGCGGCATGCCGGCCTGGGCGCAGACCCTTGGCGAGATATTGCCGCTGACGCATTTCCTGCGCATCGTGCGCGCGGTGATGCTGAAAGGCGCGGAACTGCCGGCCATCGCCACGGAGATCGTCTGGCTGGTCGGCTTTGTCGTGCTGTTTGCCGGCACGGCGCTGGTGCGGTTCCGGCGGACCCTGGATTGAAAATGGAACAAAGCTGGCCCGTCCGGGTTCACCTACTCCAATTCGAATGAGGGAAAACCATGCTCAAACTGATTTCCGCCGCCGGTGCCGGCCTGTTGTTGATGGGCAGCGTTGCCATGGCGCAGGATGCCAACAGGTTTCCGCCGCAGAACGCCAAGAAACTGTCCGAAATCGTGGCCAAGGTCGAGCAGCGCCAGGGCTTTCGCTACATCAGCGAGATCGACTGGGACGACGGTGCCTATGAGGTGACCTATTACACCACCGACAAGGCCAAGGTGGAGATCAAATACGATCCGCTGACCGGCGAGCCGAAATAGCGGGTATTCTACAGCCATCCATTGGCAAAGCCCGCGCGCCGTAGCCCGGCTACGATATAGGGGCAGCCCCGCATCAGCTTCCAGATGAAGTCGCTGCGGTAGTTCTCGATCATCAGCGCGATCGGCCCCTGGTTGATGCCGACATGCTCCGGCGCCTGCCAGCCGCGCGGGTTCTCGTCGCTGCCGCCCAGTGTCGGGTTGAAGCTCGCGGTAAAGCCGTAGCGATGATCGTCCTTCAGGCCGATCGTGTGGAAATGGGTCAGCGCCGGCAGCACGATTTCCGGCGCGAAAGGCAGCGACGCGACCGTCGCCCAGGGCGAAATGGTGCCGTCGTCGGGGCCGAAGGGCACGCCTCGGGCGCGGTATCCGTAAAAGCGCCGCGCAGCTCCGTCTTTGTTTACCCCCTGCGGTCCCGGTCCGTCGCTTGCCGTGATGCCCCAGCAATCGGCATGGTAGCCCTCGAATCCGCGCGGATTGTTGATGGCGTATTGCTGCTGCACATAGGTGGCCTGCCGGCTGTTTTCGAAATAGTCGCTGCCATGCTCGCGCATGAAGGCGTCCTGGATGCCGCGAAAGTCGATCCAGATGTGCGACATCTGGTGGATGAACAACGGTCCGGCAAAGAGAAACTCGCGCCCGTAAAGCTTTTTCCAGCGGTAGCCGGTCAGCCATGCACGGTAGCTTTCGGCAGTCAGCGGATGGGTGGGCGAGCCGAGGCCCAGAATGTAGAGGATCAGCGCTTCGTCATATCCAATCCAGTGATAGGGCAGGAAGCCGCGTCCCGGCCGCCAGCCCATCGTCACCGCAGCGTTGCCGTCCTGCGCCCATTTCCAGTCGACACGTCGGTAGAGCGCGTCGGCCAGTTTCCTGATCTCCGCTTCTTCCTCTTCCTCCTCGCGAAAATAGGCGGCGGCAACGAGAATGCCCGCCATGAGCAGGGCGGTGTCGACCGTGGAAAGCTCGCATTTCCACGCCCGGCGGCCGGTCTGCATGTCCAGGAAATGATAGTAAAAACCCTTGTAGCCGGTCGCGTCCTTTTCCGGCCCCTGGCGACTGTTCCAGAAGAAGCGCAACGTCGCCAGCGTCCGTTCGCGTGCGTGATGGCGGGTCATGAATCCCCGCGCCACCGCGACCGGATAGGCGGTAAGCGCCATGCCGACCGCCGCGATACTGGCCGGAACGCCGGGACGCGTCCGGTCGGCGATCAATCCGTTGGCCGGATTGCACTCCTCCAGAAAATAGTTGAACGAAATCTTCTGGAGAGCCGCCAGCCGGTCGTGGTCGAGCGCCGCCGCGTGGGTCGTGCCGTGCAAATCCCGATTATCCCGATTATTCCTTGGCCTGAGCCATCACCAATACCGGCTTGTCCTGATAAAGCACGGGGAAAATCTGCTTGAGGTTCTCGACCTTGGGCAGGTCGTTATAGACGATATAGGGATAGGTCGGGTTGAGCGTCAGGAAATCCTGATGATAGGCCTCGGCGGGATAGAAGGTCTTGCCGGTTTCCAACGTCGTCACGATCGGTTGGTCGAAGGCCTTCGCCTTGTCGAGTTGGGCAATGTAGGCTGCGGCGATCTTTTTCTGGCTGTCGTTCGCCGCGAAAATGGTCGAGCGATACTGCGTGCCCTGATCCGGCCCCTGATAGTCTAGCTGGGTCGGGTTATGCGCAACCGAAAAATACACCTGCAGCAACTGGCCATAGGTGATTTTCGAGGGCTGGTAGGTGATCTTGACCGATTCCGCGTGGCCGGTGCGGCCCGAGCCGACCGTCTCGTAGGAAGCCGTATCGGCGCTGCCGCCGGTGTAGCCGGACACGGCGCTGTCGACGCCTTTGACATGCTGGAACACGCCCTGCACGCCCCAGAAGCAGCCGCCGGCAAACACCGCCGTTTCGGTGCCGGATGCGGCCTGTTCGTCCATAGTTGGCGCCGGGATGACCACCGCGTCCTCGGCGGCTTTCGCCGGCATCTGCCAGAAGGCGAAGCCGGCTGCGGCTATCGCCAAGGCAACCAGCACGGTTCCGGTAAGGCTGGACATGCGGCTTGCTGTCGAATTCAGTCGTTTCGTCATGGATGGCTCCAATCGTGTATTTGGGGACAATCATACGGCATCAATCGGGCGACATCGCCTCACATTCCTGTGCGTGGCTTCGTCTTGGCCCTGGTGGAGGAACGGCCGTCCTTCGCAGTGGGCAGGGACGGCCCGATGCAGGCGAACTGAACACGCGCCACGCCCGATCGCTGAATATCGATTGTTCCTAGTTCGCCTTGGTGGCGTCGCAGGCCTTGGTCGCCGCGTCTTTCTTCATCGTGTCGGTTTCCATGGCCGCCTTGTCCATGCACTCCTTCATCATCTTTTCCGCCTTCATCGCGTCGGCCGGTTTCATCGCGTCGCCCGGCTTCATCGCGTCGGTTTTCATGCTGTCGGCGGGTTTCATTGCATCGTCGGCATAGGCGGCAGCGCCGGCGAAAAGCACGCTCGAAGCAAGAGCGAAGGCGAGCGCGGGAAGGGTGGTCCGGGAAATGTACTTCATTGCAGTCTCCTCTGGGTGGTTGGCGTCTCTGACGGGCGCCGGCATTTTGCGGCGCCGCGGGTGCGGCGTTGCGCAAATCTTGCTGGTCGGCTGCCTTTCTTGCTGGCAACGCATTCATCGGCATTTCGCGGGCCAGCCGCCGTTGTTACCGCTGCCAGGCAACACAGTTTCGTGATCGTTGGCTGCATTGCTTGGACATTTCCGCTGCTGCCCGTAACAACGAGCGTCGGCGGCCGAATAATAAGGGAGACCGTGTGCGGATCGCTGGCGAAGCCGAACTTGCCGCGTTGCTCAGGGCTTCAATTGCTGGAGATGAGCGGGCCTATGCAGCTTTCCTGGCTGAGGTCGCTTCGCGGGTGCGCGGCTTTGCGCGGAAGCGATTGTCGCTGGGTGGTATCGACGCAGAGGATATCGTGCAGGAGACGTTGCTGGCGATCCATCTAAAGCGCCACACATGGAGGCAGGATGCCGCAGTCCTGCCTTGGGTATTCGCAGTCGCCCGGTTCAAGATAATCGACGCATTCCGCCGGCGCGGTCGCGCTATGGAAATAGATATAGCGGACTTTTCAGAAAAGTTGGCCGAACCCGAGAGGCAGAGCGTCAGCTCTCGGGACATCAGCCGGGTAATAGAGACTTTGACGCCGGTCCAAAGGACGGTCGTGCGCGCCATATCCGTCGAGGGACGCTCTATTGCCGAGGCCGCCAAGTCCGTTGGCATGACGGAGGCCGCCGTCCGTGTCGCATTCCATCGGGGTTTGGCCGCGATCGCAAAACGGTTCGGGAACGATTGACATGAAAACCGACGATCTTATCGCCACCCTGGCCATGGACACACGAGCGACAGGACCGTCGTTCGGCTTGGCGCTTGCCGGCGCGATCGTCATCGCCCTCCTGTTGGCGGCGGCGGTGTTTTTCAGCTTGCTTGGACCGCGCCCCGATTTTCAATCGGCCGTCGAGACGCCCCGCTTCCTGCTGAAGATCGCCATGGCTGTGACCTTGGCGATAACAGCGCTTGCCTGTACGGCGGTGCTGGCTCGGCCGCAGGCAAGCCCACGCATTGCAGGCCTTCTTGCCTTGGCTCCGGCGCTGCTGGCAATGACTATGCTCGGCGAGATG
Source organism: Mesorhizobium sp. A623 (assembly GCF_054489405.1). Classification (NCBI taxonomy): domain Bacteria; kingdom Pseudomonadati; phylum Pseudomonadota; class Alphaproteobacteria; order Hyphomicrobiales; family Phyllobacteriaceae; genus Mesorhizobium; species Mesorhizobium sp. A623. Next base: position 5,966 of record NZ_JBTMXB010000015.1, on the reverse strand, counting down.
ATGGTTGTGCCGCCATCGGGTTGGTATGTCCGCTGGATCGGGACCAACAGTACGGTCTGTCTCCTGTTCATACCGCTGATCGGCATCGCCCCGCTTGCCGTTCTTCTCGCGGCCCTGCGCCGTGGAGCGCCGGCCAGACCTCTTTTGTCGGGAGCCGTGGCCGGTCTTCTGGCCGGAGGCATCGGAGCCGGCTTCTATGCCATCCACTGTCCCGACGACTCGCCCCTGTTCGTCGCCACTTGGTACAGCGTGGCAATTGCCTTGCTTGCCGTCCTCGGCGCAGCAGTCGGCAGGCGTGTATTGCGCTGGTAGGTCGGGCCGCTCCTACTGCGTAAGCACAGTTTCGGACGGGCGCTTGTTGAAATCGCATTTGCCGGTCACGAAATAGGAAAAGTCGGCATGTTCGGCCATGTCGTCGTCCGAACCGCCATCTTCCCAGGCTTGCTTGCTGGTCTTGCCGCATGGAACGGCGGTAAAGATGTCGACGACTTTTTTCTGTTCGACCTGGAGCATCTTGCCGTCCTGGATGTCCGGATTGCCGATATACAAATGATCCGACGTTTCCGGGTCATCGGATTTCAGCTTGTTGGTCGGCTGCAATCCGTTGGTCTTGTACACATCCATTTGCAGGTACAGGCTGTTCATCTGGCTGACGTCAATCACCGCGCCCTCGTTGCTGGGCGGGGGGCACGTCGTCTGGAAATAGATTTTCTTGCCGTCTTTCCGCTGCGCATCGTTTGTAATTACCCCTGCCGGAGCATTGTTGGTGTCGCTTACTTTAGTATCGCATGTTTGAGACTGTATCGGTTCAAGTTTTTCTTTTCCGGACACAGTTGTAATTTTATTGACAACGGTAGTGCCATAGCCTTTTGGCTCGGATATAGTCTCGCTCTTCCCACCATACTTATAGGTATAGTTGTATTGTTTGTAGGTATAATCTATCTCCAGGAGCTTTTGCGCTTTCGTTTCGCCAAACTTCACGCCATACAGATATATCTTCTTGCTCCACCAGCCCGAAGCCAGGTCGATCTTGAACGTGGCTTCGACCAAGGCCGGCGTCTTGTTGACGGATGTCTGGACGCCAACCGGCACGGCTTTGATCATGGCAAGCTGCATGAAGTTGGTGGGCATGGCGTAGGTTGCCGATGCCTGCAGGTTGACGGTGCCGTCCGCGCCAATGGAAAAGGCATTGAGCGCTGCCGCGCCGTTGCCGCCATTGCCGAGGAACGCTGCCTGCAAGGCCGTCTGGCGGTCGGCGCGCGATGCATCCTTGGGCATGGTGACGATCGACAGGCTGGCGGCGTCAAGCGCGCTCTGCATGTCCGCTTTCGTCGTCGTGGCCGATGTGTAGTCCACCGACAGCCCGACCGCGAGCAGCAGCGGCAGCAGCGAAAGAGCGAAGATCGGCACGAGAGAGCCACTCTCGGATGCAAGGAATTTGGATCGGTTCGACAGCATGATAGCCCCCGGAAACAGTCTTGGCCGCCGATTTACCATGCAGGTCGCGAATTTCGCGCTAACAAATTTGGTTACAATTTAATGTTTTGCCGTTCCCGCATGCCCGCCTGAAGCCGCCCCGGTCGCCGCTTCCTGCATGCTTCCGTCGTTTGCCGGCCCCCATTGCTGCTGCCCATTGCCGCTGCTTGTCTTGCCTGCTAAAGCGCGCGCCATGAGCACACCCATTTCCCACATCCGCAATTTCTCCATCGTCGCCCATATCGACCATGGCAAATCGACGCTTGCCGACCGGCTGATCCAGTTGACCGGCGGCATGGATGCGCGCGAAATGGCCGGCAAGGAGCAGGTGCTGGACTCGATGGACATCGAGAAGGAGCGCGGCATCACCATCAAGGCGCAGACCGTGCGCCTGAAATACCGCGCGAACAACGGCGAGGATTACATCCTCAACCTGATCGACACGCCCGGCCATGTCGACTTCGCCTATGAAGTCTCGCGCAGCCTCGCCGCCTGCGAGGGTTCGCTGCTGGTCGTCGACGCCAGCCAGGGCGTCGAGGCGCAGACGCTGGCCAATGTCTACCAGGCCATCGACAACAACCACGAGATCGTCGTGGTCCTGAACAAGATCGACCTGCCCGCCGCCGAGCCCGAGCGCATCCGCGAACAGGTCGAGGAAGTCATCGGCATCGACGCCTCGAAGGCCGTGCTGATTTCGGCCAAGTCCGGCATCGGCATCCCCGACGTGCTGGAGGCCATCGTCAACCAGTTGCCGCCGCCGCGCGAGGGCGACGCCAAAAAGCCGCTCAAGGCGATGCTGGTCGACAGCTGGTACGATGCCTATCTCGGCGTCATCGTCCTGGTGCGCGTCATCGACGGCGTTATGAAGAAGGGCCAGACCATCCGCATGATGGGCACCGGCGCCAAGTATCTGGTCGAGCGCACCGGCGTGTTCACGCCCGCCCGCGTCGCCGTCGACGAACTCGGCCCCGGCGAATTCGGCTTCATCACCGGCTCGATCAAGGAAGTCGCCGACACCCGCGTCGGCGACACCATCACCGAGGACAAGCGCCCGACCGACAAGGCGCTGCCCGGCTTCAAGCCGGCCCAGCCGGTGGTGTTCTGCGGCCTGTTCCCGGTCGACGCCGCCGATTTCGAGGATCTGCGCGCCGCCGTCGGCCGGCTGCGCCTCAACGACGCCTCCTTCTCCTATGAAATGGAAAGCTCGGCGGCGCTCGGCTTCGGTTTCCGCTGCGGCTTCCTCGGCCTGCTGCATCTGGAAATCATCCAGGAGCGGCTGGAGCGCGAGTTCGACCTCGACCTCATCGCCACCGCGCCCAGCGTCGTTTACAGGCTGAACCTCTCCGACGGCACGCAAAAGGAACTGCACAACCCCGCCGACATGCCCGACGTGATGAAGATCACGTCCATCGAGGAGCCGTGGATCCGCGCCACCATCCTCACCCCCGACGATTATCTCGGCGCGATCCTGAAACTCTGCCAGGACCGGCGCGGCATCCAGGCCGACCTTTCCTATGTCGGAAAGCGCGCCATGCTGGTCTACGACCTGCCGCTGAACGAGGTTGTGTTCGATTTCTATGACCGGCTGAAGTCGATCTCCAGGGGCTACGCCTCCTTCGACTACCATTTGACCGACTACCGCGAGGGCGACCTCGTCAAGATGTCGATCCTCGTCAACGAGGAGCCGGTCGACGCGCTGTCGATGCTGGTGCACCGCACCGCCGCCGAAAAGCGCGGCCGCGTCATGTGCGAGAAGCTCAAGGAACTGATCCCGAACCACCTGTTCAAGATCCCGATCCAGGCCGCCATCGGCGGCAAGGTCATCGCCCGCGAGACGATTTCCGCCCTGCGCAAGGACGTGACCGCGAAATGCTACGGCGGCGACGTCTCCCGCAAGCGCAAGCTGCTCGACAAGCAGAAAGAGGGCAAAAAGCGCATGCGCCAGTTCGGCAAGGTGGATATCCCGCAGGAAGCGTTCATCCAGGCGCTGAAGATGGGGGATTGAGCGGTCCGGCCCTTTGGGCCGGACGCATCGACCCGGTGGGTCGATGCGAGCGAAAATCCGGGTGGGAGGTGCCGCAGGCACCGGGTCCCACCCCGGGGGGTGGCGCTAGTCAGCGCATACCTCTCTTTTCTTTTTTTACCAAGTGATCACAGGCCACGAAAAGCCAATTGCTTGGCTTTTCGAACTTCGAACGCCCTGAGCCTGCGAAGGGCTGGGAAGCCGGGGGCGCCGGGCCTCCTTCCTCGCACCCTTGGGGAGAGGTGCCGAGCGCAGCGAGGCCACCTTCAGCGACCTGAAACGACGGCCGGGTTTATTCATCGCGAATTCTATTTTTCATCCAAATGCAATCCAAGGTTGTTAAAAGTGGCAATAATCGCTTGCGGCCTCTATTGTAATATGCCATTATTATGATAATATTCCTATGGTAAACGCAATGGTTGCATTGAAGCCAATTCGATACACGGCCCATGCCTCGACGGTCATGCAGGAGCGAGAACTGGAAAAAGCATGGGTGGAGGAAACGGCGCGAGCACCGTCCTGGGTTGAAGCCGACCCGATACAGGATGGGGTTGAACGCCGATTCAGAGCGGTTTCCGCGCGGCAAGGGCGTATATTGCGTGTCGCCGTGGTGGAAACACCTGAGGAAATGCGTATAATATCGGCGTTCCTTGACCGCCGAGCGAGGTCTAAATGACGCCTAAATTTGAATATGATCCGGAAGCCAATGCGGCTTATATCCGGTTTTCCTCGGAGAAAGTCCTCGAAAGCGAAGAGGTTTCCGACGGGATTGTTCTCGACTACGACACCGAAGGTCACATCGTTGGCATGGAAGTGCTTGACGCCCGCCAGAACTTGCCGCGAACTATGCTGGAGCAGGCGGCCTAGGGCACATCGTTTTACCGGCTACCCTCATTCTGCAGGCAAGACGAAAAGGCTCGCCAACTCCGGCAAAGCCTCATAATCCAGCGCGATCAGCGCTTCCTTCTTCACCCGCGACCATCCCTTGATCTGCCGCTCACGCTCGATGGCGTCGGTGATCCGGTCATAGGTCTCGGTGAACACCAGCACCACCGGCCGCCGCTTCCTGGTGTAGCCGTCATAGACGCCCTCATTGTGCTCCCACACCCGAGCCTCGATCTCCTGCTTTGTCAGTCCGGTATAGTAAGAGCCATCAGAACAGCGGACGATGTAGACGGTTATTTCCATGGTAGGCCGCAGCACTCATGTTTGCTTCATATCCGATGGTGTACTTGTCCATACCCGACCGCAACATGAGGCGCGTCGTAGCCTTTTTGCCCCTTTGAGAGAGGCGCTTAGCGCCTGGGAAGCGAGATTATCTAAGTCACGCCATACAATTCTTGCGCAGCGTTGATAACCTCCTGCGGAGTATCTTCTATCAGTTCCCGTAGATAGGAGAGAAACTCGTCTGAGCGTTTCAGGCAGAAGATTCGCGCCTTGAGCGTCACTCCCCTCGCAACGGAACCCTCTTCTAAGAGGGAGGCGCACTCGTTATCTAAAAAGATGGCGTCTACATAAGGTCCGTAGAGGGAGATAGCCTTGATGTCGTTCATCATGCCCCGCGACGGTCGCCGCTTTTGGCCAAGAGCTATTCTGGAGATGCACCGCGCTTTACGAACTCACGGTTCATCTCATGAATCAGAGTAACAACCGGAGATAGCGCCCCGTCTATATACATTTGCACGTCGCCTGATTCTTCTCCCGCCTGTGCCATCACGATAAAGTGGAAATAGGCTTCGATGTAGCTCGAAACCAGCGCCCCCAGCTCATTTTCCAGCGTCCTTTGAAAAGTAGGTTTGTCGCGTGCCCATCGATCGTACAAAGGCGCGAAACTCTCTGCAGATTTATTGCGCGCTTTCCTCGTGTTTTCTACGAAGCCGCTCCAATCGGTGTTCACGGTGATATGCAGGTCGGGCAACCAAGCGTTCCGATGGCCATTAAGAATCTCGTCAACGTCAAAATTGAATGACGGTGGGTCTTCGCCTCTCAGATAGGCCTTAAAGTATCGGTAGATTTGCTGGTGTTCGATAGTGGTCGTAGCCTCGAATGAGGTGTCCCCACCCATCATCTCGTGAGCAAGTCCTAGCGCCTTCCCATCGTGATACACTATCGTTTCATCTCGATGGATGTTTGATGCAGGGCAAATGATCTGCTGATACATAATTGCCCGGTTTAGTAGGCAATTGGCTTCGGCCCAGAACCCAGCATGAGGTGCATCTGCTTTACGTTTGCTCTTCTTGACCTTGAAAATTTCGCTGATGGCAAATTGATCTAAGTAAAGAACTTTCTTATCTAATTTAGGGAGAGGATAGGTGGATTTTTCCCCGCAAGCTCTACAGCGGAGGTCATAGGAATCGGATGACACCCACAAGATGCCAAGCCCATCCTCCTTGACCTTAGACCCTAAACTTCCTCCATGTTTTGGTAGAGTCCGCCCACTTTTGGAGACGGACAATGAAGCGCAGCA
>NZ_JBTMXB010000149.1:0-574 GCF_054489405.1 Mesorhizobium sp. A623 | reverse complement strand
GACTTCTCAATCGCTGGTCGCCGGGGCCGTCATCGCGGCTGTCGCCCGAGCAGAAGGTGGAACTGGCGGCTCTCGTGGAGAAGGGCCCGGACCGTGCCATTGATGGCGTGGTGCGTTGGCGTCGGATCGACCTGCAGAAAGTCATCAAGGGGCGTTTCGGCGTCGATTATCACGAACGCTATGTCGGCAAGCTCTTGAAGGAACTCGGCTTCTCCCACATGAATGCGCGACCACGTCATCCCGCACAGGATGTCGAGATCATCGAGGCTTATAAAAAAACTTTCCGCGTACGTTGAAGGCGCATCTGGCCGACTTGCCGAAAGGCAAACCCGTCGAAATCTGGTGGCAAGACGAGGCGCGCATCGGCCAGAAGAACGGCATCGTCCGGCAATGGGCAAGACGCGGCACGCGGCCGCGCCAGTCCGTCGACCAGCGCTACAAGAACGCCTATTTGTTCGGCGCCATCTGCCCGGCACGAGGCAAGGGCGCTGCCCTTGCCCTCCCGATTGCCGACACCGACGCCATGCAGTTGCATATCGACGAGATCAGCCGTCACGTCGCCACAGGTGCGCAT
>NZ_JBTMXB010000148.1:0-582 GCF_054489405.1 Mesorhizobium sp. A623 | reverse complement strand
TTAGAATGACGCCTTCAAAGTTAAGGGGTGGCCCTGCCTGGCGACGGGGAGTCGGGAAAGGCAGGGTCGACTGCGGGGACAAGCAGTACGTGAACAATATAAGAACATTGATAGGAGTCAAGCGGATGATTTGGCCCGGCCTGGGTGGCTAGCGAGCTCGGCATGGTCTTAGACAAGCGCATCGCTGGCTATCCTCCGGAGTTCCCAAGCCAGGTTGCCTGATCGGTCACTGTGTCAGCTTGCCTTCTTGCCGAGAAGCCCTGCCTTCGTTTCCTTGAACGGAACGAATCCAGGGAGGCCTTCGATGCGTTGAAGCCACTTCCTGACGGCCGGATAAGGTTCGAGCGAAACCCCACCTTCGGGTGCCTTGGCGATGTAGCTGTAGCCAGCGACGTCGGCGATTGTCGGCGTATTCCCAATGGCAAAATCGCGATGGGCCAGTTCTGCGTCGAGCACCATCAGCAGATGGTTGGCTGTCGCCTTGGCCTTTTCGTGGTCAATAGGCGCGCCGAAGATGGTCACCATGCGCGCGGCCGCCGGACCATTGGCGATCTGGCCTGCGGCCAGCGACAGCCATTGCTG
>NZ_JBTMXB010000147.1:0-604 GCF_054489405.1 Mesorhizobium sp. A623 | reverse complement strand
ATCATGCTCAACCACAAGAAGCTGCGCCGGATTTATGCCGAGGAACGGCTGCAGGTCCGTCGTCGCGGCGGCCGCAAGAGAGCCCTTGGGACGCGGGCTCCTATGGTCATGCCGTTAGGGCCGAACCAACGCTGGTCCCTGGACTTTGTCAGCGACGCACTCACCGATGGCCGGCGCTTCCGCATCCTGTGCATCGTCGATGACTATACCCGGGAATGCCTCTGCCTGATCGCCGATACGTCGCTGTCGGGGCTGCGAGTGGCGCGAGAACTGGACCTGCTCATGGCCCAACGTGGCCGGCCACACACTGTGGTCAGCGATAACGGGACCGAACTGACCAGTATGGCCATCCTGCGCTGGAGCCAGGATCGGCGGATCGAATGGCACTATACGGCCCCCGGCAAGCCGACGCAGAATGCGTTTGTGGAGAGCTTCAACGGTCGGCTGCGTGACGAATTGCTCAACGAGACCCTGTTTACATCCCTGGCACACGCTCGCTTCGAACTGGCGGCCTGGAAGGACGACTACAACACCGTCAGGCCACACGGCAGCCTTGGCAACCTGCCGCCGGCCATCTACGCCAAACTCAACGCTCTCGGCATGC
>NZ_JBTMXB010000146.1:0-606 GCF_054489405.1 Mesorhizobium sp. A623 | reverse complement strand
TGGCTCATGAACCGCAAGACCATGCGCGTTGTGCGCGGCCTTCGCGACAGTGATGGCAATCTGCTTTGGCAGGCTGGCCTTCAGGCTGGACAGCCCGGCCTATTGCTCGGCAAGCCGGTCTATGAGGCCGACCACATGCCGGACGTGGCTGAAGACGCGACCCCGATCATTTTCGGTGATTTCAATCGCGGCTATCTGATCACCGACCGCGTCACCTTTGAGCCGAATGTCGATTACCAGACCAAATACGCCAATGACATTGTGGTGTTTGGTGGCCGTCGCCGTGTCGGTGGCAAGGTGGTTATGGGCGAAGCCCTCGCTAAGCTTCTGATTAACGCGGCCTAAGCCATGACCATGCGGCTCGCATATGACGACATCGTAATTTCGCACGGCAGCAATGCCGTGCGTCTCATGCCGTCTTTGCGGGCCGCATATCGCCTTCAGCATAAGCACGGCGTTGGTAAACTGGTCCGCGCGGTCAATGAGGGTAACCTGACCATCATCTATGACATTCTCGCCGAAGGCGGTGGCGACGCTGCTTGCACCGTTCTTGAACGCAAGATGCAAATGCATCTCGGCAAGGCCCTTCAAGAGCTTCAAGACCCG
>NZ_JBTMXB010000145.1:0-607 GCF_054489405.1 Mesorhizobium sp. A623 | reverse complement strand
TCTCGTAGCAACGACATTCCCGTCATCGTCAGGCGGCTGATGCGTAGTGGAAGTCGGACATGAAGCCGTTGCGACCAGAAAGCTTCCAATCCCAGCCAAAATCCTTGAGGCTGAAATGTTTCGAGCGCGCCACCACGACCGGCTCGCCGGGCGCGATAGCCAACGGATGGCTTTCAATGGTGATCGGCTTGCCGCCTTGCCCCTCCATGCGCTCGATCTCTGCCTCGGTGACGCCGGGAACCGACAGGCTGCTGGTCTTGCCGTCATTGTAATAATGCATCGGAACGTTCTTTGCGCCCACGATCTCGCCGATGAAGGAGGCGAGCACCGCCGGATGACCGCCGGCCTTGCCGCCGAAGATGGCGTGCAGCGCGTCGTTTTGCGCCTGGTCGGCCTTCTCATCGAAATAGGCCGCAACTTTCCATTTCGTTTCAACCATGGTGCCCGGCGCGTGCACCGCCAGCATCACATTCAGCCCGTCGAGCGCGGTGTCCCCGTAGCTGCCCTTGTCGATGTGCCAGGCCACTAGCGCCGTGCAATCACCCTCTGTCGGCGGGCTCAGGAACACGCACGGGCAGGCCGTCTCGCAGTTGCAGGTTTCGAAATA
>NZ_JBTMXB010000144.1:0-611 GCF_054489405.1 Mesorhizobium sp. A623 | reverse complement strand
ACGCCGCGTACGTTGCCATCGCTGCTTTCCATGCGCTGGATGGTCGGCACCGACACACCGGCCAGTTCCGCGAGCTGGCGCTGATCGATTCCCAAGAGCGCGCGGGCAGCCCGCACTTGCGCGGCAGTAATCATTGGCTACTCCTATCCAAAGCGTCTATTGGACAGTACCAAATGCCTACACTGATGTCTAGAACATCAATCATGCCATTTGAGATCGGACATCGTCATCCCACTGGGTATGAGTTTTTCACTCCGACATTTCGTCCTCATCCTTTCCACCTTCGTGGACGGGCAAGGTGACAATGGCCAGCCAGCGACGCCCATAAGGCCTCCGAACCGGTGCGTCACGGCAGAGAGCGACTGACAATTCGTGCCTACCTCGCGCACAACACCGATCAGCATTGGCTCCGTGCGCTCTGCGCAATTGTCATGAAACAACCGCCACCCCGCGCCCCAAAACAGAACTGCTCACGCGCTATGTCATTAAGCGGAGGTGGGAGAACTGCGAATCGAGGCGATGGGGACTGCCACAGCTATTGTCTACGGCGGTTATTCGAGACTCTTCGGCTCTTGGCGACTAACCTGATTGAAAATTCTTGTGCGGATGTC
>NZ_JBTMXB010000143.1:0-613 GCF_054489405.1 Mesorhizobium sp. A623 | reverse complement strand
TACATGCGGGGAACGCCGGCCGGGCTCAGGGCTTCGCTCATAGGTTCGGTCCTCCGTGCTGTCGTGTCGATGGTGCCACTGCCCTAGTGGCTGGCGCGGGCTCGTTCTGGAACAGCATGTTGCGCTGTCTCCAGGTGTCGAGGAATTCCCGCAGGCGCGGGCTTTGCGGATCGTTGAAGAGTTTTGCAGGCGAGCCCTGCTCCACCACCTTGCCGCGATCCATGAAGACGACTCGGTCAGCGACCTGGGCGGCAAAGCCCATCTCGTGTGTCACCACCACCATGGTGATGCCCTCGACGGCCAACTGCTTCATGGTGTCGAGAACCTCGCCCACGAGCTGGGGATCGAGCGCCGAGGTCGGCTCGTCGAACAGGATCACATGCGGTTCCATGGCGAGTGCGCGGGCGATGCCGACGCGCTGCTGCTGGCCGCCGGAAAGCTGCGAGGGATAGCGCTCGGCGAAATCCGCAAGGCCGACCTTGGCCAGCGCGCGGCGTCCGCTTTCCTTCGCCTTGGCGGCGGGGGTGCGCTTGGAAAGGCGAAGCCCCAGCGTCACGTTGTCCAGCACGGTCATATGCGGCCACAGGTTGAAGTGCTGGAACACCATGCCGAC
>NZ_JBTMXB010000142.1:0-625 GCF_054489405.1 Mesorhizobium sp. A623 | reverse complement strand
GCCGTTGGCTTCGGCGTTTCCATGCAGATCGCACCCTACGGCGTGACCAGCATTGCCGATTCATACCGCGAACGATGGTTCGGCGAGGATAGCGAGGCCCCGACCGATGGCGAATAACGGCCTTGCCTCGACCCTTGCCGCTATCGAGCGCGCCCGAAAGGCACCCCGCGAAGCCGTCATGCCGGCGCTTTTGAAGTCTGCGAATGAGCTTGCCGACGCGCAACGCCTGCTCGCCGAAAGCTCACGCGACACCGGCGCGCTGATCGACAGCATCACCGTCACACCGCCCGGCCAATCGACGCCGCCGTATTCCTTCGAAGGCGGTTTGCGCATGGCGAACCGAACGGAGGTGCTTGTGACGGTCGGCAACAGCGACGTGCGCTATGCGCACCTTGTCGAATACGGCACCGCCAAAACTGAAGCGCAACCCTTCTTTTGGCCTGCCCTTCGCCTGCTACGCAAGCGCCTTCAGAACCGGATTAACCGGGCGGCAAAGAAGGCCCTTAAAGATAGTTGGAACGGGTAATGATAGAACCGACCCTTGCCCTTCAAACCGCCATTCGTTCGGCGCTAGTTACCTCGCTGGACGTTACCGGCCTTGTCCCTGCCGATCATATCCGCAGCG
>NZ_JBTMXB010000141.1:0-625 GCF_054489405.1 Mesorhizobium sp. A623 | reverse complement strand
GACATCCGCACAAGAATTTTCAATCAGGTTAGTCGCCAAGAGCCGAAGAGTCTCGAATAACCGCCGTAGACAATAGCCGTGGGCGGCTGACACCCTGGTAAAGACTTCGCCATACTGGAAAATCGTGGAGTGGCATCGACATCATATAGCTCTCATTGCCTCGATTCGCAGTTCTCCCACTCTGCTTAATGACATAGCGCGTGAGCGGTTCTGTTTTGGGGCGCGGGGTGGCGGTTGTTTCATGGCAATTGCGCACAGCGCATGGAGCCAGTGCTCATCGGTGTTGCGCGCGAGGTAGGCCGAATTGTCAGTCGCTCTCTGCCATGGCGCACCTGTTCGGAGGCTTATGGGCGCCGCTGGTTGGCAATTGTCACCTTGCCCGGCCCACGAAGGTGGACAGGATGAGGACGAAATGTCGGAGTGAAAAACTCATACCCAGTGGGATGACGATGTCCGATATAAAATGGCATGATTGATGTTCTCGACATCAGCATAGACATTTGGTACCGTCCTATAGACGCTTTGGATAGGAATAGCTAATGATCACCGCCGCGCAAGTGCGGGCTGCCCGCGCGCTCTTGGGAATCGATCAGCGCCAGCTCGCGGAACTGGCCGGTGTGTCGGT
>NZ_JBTMXB010000140.1:0-633 GCF_054489405.1 Mesorhizobium sp. A623 | reverse complement strand
GTCATGACGTTGCCACCGCGCGAAGCTCAAGACCGCAACGGCGGCCGATTTCGGTGATTTCCTTCAGGTCGTGCGCAACGCCATTATAAAGAACACGGTCGGCGGCCGTGATGCCCGGCAGATAGCGGACACGGAAAACGATGGTGCCGGCCTCTGCTTCGCCAAAGCCGGTCAAGAATTCGGACGCGGATTGCGTCACGATCTCCGCGCGCACCGTGGCAATATTCGTCCAGGCGGTGACAACGCTGCCCGAAGGCGACACGGTTTCCGTGAAGCGTTCAATGATGATGGTGCGATCAAGCTTGCCGGCGCGCATTACAAAGCCCACCGCATGACGGCTTCCACGGTGATAACGCCGTGGGTGTAGGATTTATCCGGGTCGGGGTCGCGCATCCACCGCACGGCCGGCAGGCTGAATTCATCGAAGCCGAAGCCGGCAGCGTTGGGTGCTTCCTTCAGTGCATTGCAAACGGCGAAGCCGATGGCCTTGGCGGTGTCAGCGCCATCTTCCAACGCCCATATATGAAGGTCGAGAAAGACGCGGGCGACATACTGCGCGCCGGCAGCATTGCCGAGAAAAACGGTTTGCCCGCCCGCCATAATGATCGAAGGCAGCTTATCCGGGCGGGTGCT
>NZ_JBTMXB010000014.1:0-138218 GCF_054489405.1 Mesorhizobium sp. A623 | reverse complement strand
GCCCATGCGTGCTGGAGCGAGCACACAAGCTTTTCGGGCGCCAATGCCCAAAAAAGCGTAGCGGACCGGACGCAGACGAAAAACGCCGGATGGGCGGTCGCGAGACCGCACTACTATAGAACACGAGCGATCCCGCGACCGCCCGTCTTCCCGGAATACCTATGATGCCTCGACTGGCAAAACCAGGTCGAGAACGCGAGTCATGGGCGCGAGGAAATGCCCAAAGCCCGGCCGTCGGGCGCGGCAACGGGAAGCTGGGTGTAAACCGGGGCGCGGTCCGGGCAAGCCGCAGCGTTAGGGGCGAACCAACAGATCGAAGGAGGCCGGCACGATGAACCCAGAACCCATTCTTTCCACCGCCGGCAATCCCTTCCCGCCGGGGCTGAAGCCGGTTTTCGTGCGGCTTGATCCGATACCGGGCATCCCGCCCGAACGCATGCTGCCGCGCCCGCTCGACCCGAACCCGCCAAAACCGGATTTTTCGCATCTGGTCACCACCGAAACCTATCTCTACGAGCCGCCCGACGCCGGCACGCCGCGCTTCAAGCTCAGGTTTGAGCCGCGCGGCAGGGGCGCAAGCGAGGCGCAACATGCCGCCTACCGGCGCTCGCTCGAGCGGCATTTTCGCACCCGCGGCGTCTATCTCAAGCTGATGCAGTTGCTGTGCGGCGCGCTTGGCAATTTCAGGCGGTGCGGGCAGCATCAGTGCCGGCGCGAAAAGGCCTGCCGTGCCCGCCGCGACGAGGATGCGTTCAGCATCGATCTCGCCGTCTTTCCGCCCTGCGTGCCGCTCGACCTCGACATCATCGCAAGCTACCGCGAGGCGGTGCGTGCCGAGGTCGACCGTCTGTGCGCCTGGCATGCGAAGCAGGATTCCGGTCCGGGCGATTTCGTGGCATGATCGCGTGGTTAGCCGGGGAAACGCCATGATTCGCTTCGTCATCATCGCCTTGGTTCTCGTAAATCCCGCTTTCGCGGACGACATGAATTTCTACATGAAGAACCAGCAGGATCGCGGGGTTGCGGTCGAACTGTTCAGCCATGACCGCAATGTGGTGTGGCCGGGCGACAACAAGGTCTATTTCCTCGAAGCCAAGGAAAAGAAGTCGGTGCCGGTGAGTTGCGAGGCCGGCGAGCGGATTTGCTATGGCGCCTGGATCAATGGCGACGACAGCGTTTTCTTCGGCGTCGGGCCGGACAATGACCAGCCGCCTTGCGAATATTGCTGCTTCCTGTGCGTGGCCAAGTCGACGCAGGTCATCTCCATCACGCCCTGAAAGGGCTGCGAAACAGCGGCAATGCGCCGTCCGGCGTCGTGGTCGTGGCTTTATCCCAGGGCCGCTATGGTCTAGGGCTTGAGGATCATTCCTCCAACTTCCCCGGACCGCATGTAAAATGAACGCTCGCCCGAAGCCCTCGCCGCTTGTCCCCGCTCCCCTTTTTCTCGGCATAGATACCGGCGGCACCTACACCGATGCGGTGCTCTGGTCGGACAGCGGCGGTGAAAAGGGGACGGTTCACGCCAAGGCGAAGTCGCTGACCACGCGCCACGATCTGGCGGTCGGTATTTCGGGCGCGGTCGACGCGGTTTTGCAGAAAGCCGGCACCGATCCGGCCGGCATCAAGCTGGTGTCGATGTCGACCACGCTTGCCACCAATGCGCTGGTCGAAGGGCAGGGCGGGCGCGTGGCGCTGGTCATGATCGGGTTTTCCGAGGCCGATCTCGACCGCGACGGCCTGCGCAAGGCGCTGGCGTCCGATCCCGTGCTTTTCGTGCCCGGCGGCCATGACGTGCATGGCAACACCGCCGATCTCGATCTTTCCGCACTGGAGGCAGCGCTGCCCGAGTTGGAAAAATCGGTGTCGGGCTTTGCCGTCTGCGCCTACTTCGCCACCCGCAATCCGGCGCATGAACTGGCCGCGCGCGACCTGATCCGCGAACGCACCGGGCTGCCGGTTACGGCCAGCCACGAATTGTCGGCCAAACTCGGCGGACCGCGCCGGGCGCTGACGACGCTGCTCAACGCCAGGCTGATCGCCATGATCGACCGGCTGGTCGCCGCGACTGAGGGTTTTCTGGCAGCGCGCAACATTTCCGCGCCGCTGATGGTGGTGCGCGGCGACGGCGCGCTGGTTTCGGCGGCCTTCGCGCGCCAGCGCCCGATCGAGACGATCCTTTCCGGCCCGGCCGCCAGCCTCGTCGGCGCCCGCCACCTGACCGGCCTCGCCAACGCCATCGTCTCGGATATCGGCGGCACCACCACCGACGTCGCCGTGCTGGACCGTGGCCGCCCCAGGCTCGACCCGGAAGGCGCGACGGTTGGCGGGTTCCGCACCATGGTCGAGGCTGTCGCGATGCGCACCTTCGGCCTTGGCGGCGATTCCGAGGTGGGATTGCAGCCGGGTGCGCTCGATCCGAAACTCCTGCTCGGGCCGCGCCGGCTTGTCCCGCTGGCGCTCGCCGGGATGATGAACGCCGAAGCCGTCACGACCGAACTGGAACGCCAGTTGCGCGACCCGAACCCGAGCCGCATGAGCGGGCGTTTCACCATCCGCACCGGCGTTCCCGAACGGCTTGCGGCGGGCTTGTCGAAGGCGGAGGCGCATCTCTACGAGGCGATCGGCACGGTGCCGATGGCGCTGGACCGGCTGCTCATCTCCAATGCCCAGAACGCGACCTTGAACCGGCTGGTGGCGCGGGGCCTTGTCCATGTATGCGGCTTCACGCCGTCGGATGCCGCCCATGTGCTGGGCCGCCAGGCAAACTGGAATGCGCGCACCGCCCATCTCGGCGCCGAATTGTTCGCCCGCAAGCGTGACGGGCGCGGGCAGCTCATCGCCACTTCGGCCGAGCATTTGGCGCAGCGCGTGCTGAGCACGCTTACCCGGCGTTCGGCTGAAGCGGTCCTGGAAACGGCCTTCGCCGAGGATGGGATGGACGGCCCCGGGACGGTCGCGCATGCGCTGGTCCAGCGCGCCCTCGATGCACATGGGGACATCGCGCGCCTTGCTGTCTCGCTGGATCGGCCGGTCATCGGCCTTGGGGCTTCGGCGGCGCTGCATTATGCCGGCTTGCCGGCGCTTGTCGGCAATGAATGTCTGGTGCCGGACGATGCCGGCGTCGCAAACGCGCTGGGCGCGGTAGTCGGGCAGGTGCGGGTTTCCGCCGAAGCGCGCGTCAGCCAGCCGCAGGAAGGCGTGTTCCGTCTCGCCTCGGGCGAGACCATTCGCGATTTCGAGACCGAAGAGCCGGCCATCGCAGCCGCCCGGGAAGACGTGCGCCGGATCGCCGCCAGCCGTGCCGAGGAAGCCGGCACCGACAATGCCGAGATCGAGGTCACGTGCCAATTCCACGTTTCGATGGTGCAGGACCAGCGCATGTTCGTCGAGGCGCTTATCGTGGCGGTCGCATCGGGCAGGCCGCGGATCGCGGTTTGATCCATTGCGCGCAGGCAAAGCGGAAGGGCGTATGATCGGGCTTCATCGTAAGCCGAATTGACCGTTTCGCCCGGTCATGGCAAACGCCCCTCATGCTGCGCTGAAATAGCTGCGATAAGGACTTGGAGAAATTTGAAATGACTGAACGTATCGAAATAGCCGGACTGAAGGTTGCGCGGGAGCTTCACGATTTCGTCGTGAACGAAGCGCTGCCCGGCACCGGCATCACGGCCGATGCGTTCTGGAACGGCTTCTCGGCCATTGCCCATGACCTCGCCCCGAAGAACCGGGCGCTGCTGGCAACCCGCGATGCCATGCAGGCAAAGCTGGATGAATGGTACCGCGCCAACGGCGCGCCGATCGACATGGAGGCCTATAAGGGTTTTCTGAAGGAGATCGGCTATCTGGTGCCGGAAGGGCCGGCCTTTGCCGTGACGACGACGAATGTCGACCCGGAGATCGGCGTCGTCGCCGGTCCGCAACTGGTCGTGCCGGTGATGAATGCGCGCTATGCGCTGAATGCCGCCAATGCGCGCTGGGGCTCGCTCTACGACGCGCTCTACGGCACCGACGCGATACCCGAGACGGACGGGGCCGAAAAGGGCAAGGGCTTCAACCCCAAGCGGGGCGAAAAGGTCATCGTCTGGGCCAAGGCGTTTCTTGATGAAAGCGCGCCGCTTACCACGGGTAGCTGGGCCGGCGTCAGCGGGTTCACGGTGGCGAACGGCATGCTTCGGCTGGCAGCCGGTAGCGGCACCACCACGCTTGCCGATCCAAAACAGTTCGCCGGCTATCGCGGCGACGCCGCCAACCCGCACGCGGTGCTGCTGGTCAAGAACGGCCTGCATGTCGAGATCGTCGTCGACCGGAGCAACGCCATCGGCAAGACCGATGCGGCCGGCATCGCCGACATGATCGTGGAATCCGCGCTGACCACCATTCAGGATTGCGAGGATTCCATCGCCGCCGTTGATGCCGAAGACAAGGTCGTCGTCTACCGCAACTGGCTTGGCCTGATGAAAGGCGACCTTTCCGAGGAGATCAGCAAGGGCGGCAAGACCTTTACCCGCAAGCTGAACCCCGACCGCACCTATACCGCACCCGACGGCGCTACGCTTTCGCTGCCGGGCCGTTCGCTGATGCTGGTGCGCAATGTCGGCCACCTGATGACCAACCCGGCGATCCTTCTGTCGGACGGCACGGAAATTCCGGAAGGCATCATGGATGCGGCGATGACGGCGCTGATCGCGTTGCACGACATCGGACCGAACGGCGCGCGCCGGAACTCGCGCGCCGGTTCCATGTACGTGGTCAAGCCGAAAATGCACGGGCCGGACGAAGTGGCGTTTGCTGTGGAGCTTTTTGCACGGGTCGAGAAGCTGCTCGGCCTGCCGGAAAACACCATCAAGATGGGCATCATGGACGAGGAGCGGCGCACCACCGTCAACCTCAAGGAAGCCATCCGTTCGGCCAAGGATCGCGTCGCCTTCATCAATACAGGTTTCCTCGACCGTACCGGCGACGAGATCCACACCTCGATGGAAGCCGGCCCGATGATCCGCAAGGATGACATGAAGCAGGCCGCGTGGATTTCAGCCTATGAGGACTGGAACGTCGATACCGGCCTCGAATGCGGGCTTGTCGGCCATGCGCAGATCGGCAAGGGCATGTGGGCGATGCCCGACATGATGGCGGCGATGCTGGTCGAGAAGATCGCGCATCCGCGCGCCGGAGCGAATACGGCATGGGTGCCTTCGCCGACAGCGGCGACCCTCCATGCCACGCATTACCATCGGGTCGATGTGCAGGCTGTGCAGCAGAAGCTGAAGAACCGGCCGAAGGCGAAGCTCGAAGACATCCTGTCGGTGCCGGTAGCAACCCGCCCGAACTGGTCGCCCGAAGACATCCAGGCCGAACTGGACAACAACGCGCAGGGCATTCTGGGTTATGTCGTGCGCTGGATCGACCAGGGCGTCGGCTGTTCCAAGGTGCTGGACATCCACGATGTCGGTCTGATGGAAGACCGCGCTACGCTGCGCATTTCCTCGCAGCACATCGCCAACTGGCTGCGCCACAAGGTCTGCACCGAGGAGCAGGTGATGGAGACGATGAAGCGCATGGCGCTGGTGGTGGACCGCCAGAACGAAGGCGATCCGCTCTATCGGCCGATGGCCAAGGATTTCGACGGTTCGATCGCGTTCAAGGCCGCCTGCGACCTGGTGTTCAGGGGCCGCGAGCAGACCAACGGCTACACCGAGCCCTTCCTGCACGCACGCCGTCTGGAGTTGAAGGCGCGCGAGAAGGGTGCTTCGTAAACGGCCATGATCGTCCTCGCCATCGATTGCGCCGCCAGCCTGTGCGCGGCCTGCGTCTATGATGCGGGCGCGCAGAGGGAACGCGGTCGCAGCGTGCTCGATCTTGGCAAGGGCCATGCCGAACATCTGATGGCGGTGATTGCGGAGGCCTTGAAGCAAAGCGGCGTCGGCTACCCGGTCCTTGGCGCTATCGCCGTCTCTACCGGGCCCGGTTCCTTTACCGGCGTGCGCGTCGGCGTCTCCACCGCGCGCGGACTGGCGCTGGCGCTGAAAATCCCGGCCATAGGCGTGACCACGCTGGAAGCCCTGGCGCAGGAAGCGCGAGCCCGATTTCCGGGCCGCGCGGTGCTGGCGGCGCTGGATGCCGGGCGCGAAGAGTTTCACGCCGCTTTCTATGATGAAGCAGGGATCTTGCGCCATGGCCCGGCCATAGCGACGCTGTCCGAAATGACTGGCATGGCCAACGCCAGCGCTCCGGTGCTGGTCGGGACGGCGGCGGAAAAAATCGCAACTGCCGCGACCGGCGCTTTCGACCTTGGGCCGACCGCGGCGACAGCCGATATAGCAATATATGCAAGGCTGGCAATCGCCAGGGGCGCTGGCGAAAAACCCCATCCGGTCTATTTGCGCGAAGCCGATGCCAAGCCGCAGGCCGGTTTCGTCCTGCCGAGGACTTCCTGATGCGCATCCCTTTCCTGTCGTCGGGGCGAAAGGAATTTGCGTTGGAACCGCTGACGGTGGCCGACAGCGAGGCCGTGTCCGCGCTGCATCGCGAGGACTTTGTCCGGCCATGGGACGCGGCCGAATTTTCTTCGCTGCTCGAACAGGACACCGTCTTCGGCTATGGTGTGCGCGAGGTCGGCCACGGCGCCAAGGCTCCGGTGGGCTTCGTTTTGGCGCGGCTGGCTGCGGGCGAGGGGGAAATCCTGACCGTCGCCGTCGCCCGTTCGCATCGCCGGCGTGGCTTGGGCTGGCAGTTGATGGACGCTGTCTTGCGCGAACTGCATGCTCACCGCGCCGAGGCGCTTTTTCTTGAAGTGGACGAAACCAATATTCCGGCGATCGCGCTGTATCAGCGGCTGGGCTTTCGCGAAGTGGGCCGGCGCGCCAATTACTATCGCTCGAGCGAACACGGACCGACCGGCGCGCTCGTCATGCGTCGCGATCTGCGGTAGCGACGGATAATGATCGTAAGAATCCGGATTTTCGTTGCCGTGGCGTTCATCGCAATCAGCACGCTGGCGCTTGCGCCGCTGCAGATTATCGCGATGAAAACGGGCCTGTGGCGCGAGACGGTCATTTTGAAATGGTGGCACCGCGCCATGCTCAAAGGCCTGGGCATTCGGGTCCACGCTGTCGGGACGCTATCGGACAAGCGCCCGCTGCTGGTTGCTTCGAACCATATTTCCTGGACCGACATCATGGTGCTGGGCTCGCTGGTCGACGTGCAGTTCATCGCCAAGTCCGAACTGGAGGGATGGCCGCTGCTGGGCTGGCTGTCGAAGCTGCAGCGCACCGTATTCATCGAGCGCGAGCGCAAGCGCAAGTCGGGCGACCAGGCGAGCGAAATCGCGACAAGGCTGGGCAAGGGCGACGCCATGGTGCTGTTCGCCGAAGGCTCGACCAGTGACGGCAATATCCTGCTGCCGTTCAAGAGCACGCTGTTCGGCGCTGCTTCGATGGCGATCGGCGAGGGCGCGGTCGAGGAAGTGTTCATCCAGCCAGTGGCGATTGCCTATACCCGCCTGCATGGCGTGGCGTTCGGCCGGCATGACCGAGCCATCTCCGCCTGGATCGGCGATCAGGATCTGCTGCCGCACGTCAAGGCGCTGCTTTCGCAGCGCGCGCTCGATGTGGAAGTGCATTTCGGCGAGCCAGTGGTGTTTGCGCGCGGCTCGAACCGCAAGGAGGCGGCGAAATCGGTGGAGTGCCGCGTCCAGGGCATGATGGAAACCGCATGGCGCGATCCGCGCCCCAGCCGCTCTTCTGCCCCCAATCGCCCGCAACCATAGAATCGTCTGTTTTTTGTCATGGAAAGGCGTTAGAAGCCGCCGCATGGAATTGGACACTACATTATCGCTGGCCAACGAGGTTGGCTTGGCGGACAAGGGGCCGGGCGCAGGGACGAAAAAAGTCTTCGTCAAGACTTATGGCTGCCAGATGAACGTCTACGATTCGCAGCGCATGACCGATGCGCTGGTCGCCGACGGCTATGTTGCGACCGACGCCATCGGCGAGGCCGATCTGGTGCTGCTGAACACTTGCCACATCCGCGAGAAGGCGGCGGAAAAGGTCTATTCGGAGCTTGGCCGCATTCGCGACATGAAGGCCGAGCGCGCGCTGGAAGGGAAATCGCTCACCATCGGCGTTACCGGCTGCGTCGCGCAGGCGGAAGGCGCGGAGATCATCCGCCGCGCGCCTTCCGTCGATCTGGTCATCGGCCCGCAGACCTACCACCGGCTGCCGGACGTGCTGGCCAGGGTGCGCGGCGGCAAGAAGGTCGTCGAGACGGAATACGCGCTTGAAGACAAGTTCGAGCACCTGCCGCAGCCGAA
Source organism: Mesorhizobium sp. A623 (assembly GCF_054489405.1). Taxonomy (NCBI): domain Bacteria; kingdom Pseudomonadati; phylum Pseudomonadota; class Alphaproteobacteria; order Hyphomicrobiales; family Phyllobacteriaceae; genus Mesorhizobium; species Mesorhizobium sp. A623. Next base: position 129,910 of record NZ_JBTMXB010000014.1, on the reverse strand, counting down.
GCGCGCCGAGATCATCCGCCGCGGCGTCACCGCGTTTTTGACCGTGCAGGAAGGCTGCGACAAGTTCTGCACCTTCTGCGTGGTGCCCTATACGCGCGGTTCGGAAGTGTCGCGCTCGGTCGCCCAGATCGTCGCGGAAGCCGAGCGGTTGGCTGAGGCCGGCGTTCGCGAGGTGACGCTGCTCGGCCAGAACGTCAATGCATGGCATGGCGAAGGCGAAAGCGGAGCCGAATGGGGCCTTGGCCGGCTTTTGACGCGGCTGGCGGAAATTCCGGGCCTTGCGCGCCTGCGCTACACGACCAGCCATCCGCGCGACATGGATGACGAACTGATCGCCGCGCACCGCGATCTGCCCCAATTGATGCCCTATCTGCACCTGCCGGTGCAGTCCGGTTCCGACCGTATCTTGAAGGCGATGAACCGTCGGCATACGGCGGCGGATTATCTAAACCTGCTCGACCGGGTTCGCGCCGCGCGTTCGGACATCGCCCTGTCCGGCGATTTCATCGTCGGCTTTCCGGGTGAGACGGATGCCGATTTCGAGTCGACGATGCAACTGGTCCGCGATGTCGGCTATGCCTCCGCCTTCTCGTTCAAATACTCGCCGCGCCCCGGCACGCCGGGCGCGGAAATGGATGGGCATGTGCCGGAGCAGGTCAAGGATGAGCGCCTGCAGCGGCTTCAGGCATTGCTGGTGGAACAACAGCAGGCGTTCACCGTTTCAATGGTCGGCAGGACGATGCCGACCCTGATCGAGAAGCCGGGCCGACAGGCCGGCCAGAAGGTCGGCCGCTCGCCCTGGCTGCAGCCCGTAATAGTTGATGAAAAGGCCGGCGAGATCGGCGACATTATCAATGTGCGAATCACTGGAACGGGCTTCAACAGCCTGCATGCCGAATTGGCCGCCGAAAGCCCCGCATGACGGGTTCGGCAGATGAGGAGAGACGGTTGAGCGCAACTGAACTCAAGGATACCCCCCCAGTCGGGGCTTCCGACATGGCGCATATCGTCCTCACCTTCGACAACAACAAGCTTGCGAGCGCGCTCTACGGCCAGTTCGACGAGAATCTGGCCCGGCTCGAGCAGAAGTTGGGCGTCGATATCCGCTCGCGCGGCAACCAGTTGACGATCAAGGGTTCCGCGTCCGCCGCCGAACAGGCGCGCCGGGCCCTGGATAATCTCTACGGGATTTTGCAGAAGGGCGTCGATATCGGCCAGTCGGACGTGGACGGCGCCGTGCGCATGGCCATTGCCGCCGACGATCAACTGACCCTGCCGACACTGGAGCGCAAGGGCAAGATGGCCGCCGCCCAGATCACGACCCGCAAGAAGACCATCTACGCCCGCTCGCTCAACCAGGACGCCTATATGCGCGCGCTGGAACGCTCCGAACTGGTGTTCGGCGTCGGCCCGGCCGGCACCGGCAAGACCTATCTGGCGGTGGCGCATGCGGCGATGCTGCTGGAGCGCGGCATGGTCGAGCGCATCATCCTGTCGCGTCCAGCGGTGGAGGCCGGCGAGCGGCTTGGCTTCCTGCCCGGCGACATGAAGGAAAAGGTCGATCCCTATCTTCGCCCGCTTTACGACGCGCTTTATGACATGATGCCGGCCGACAAGGTCGAGCGCGCCATCGCCGCCGAAGTGATCGAAATCGCGCCGCTGGCTTTTATGCGCGGCCGCACATTGGCGCATGCCGCCGTCATTCTCGATGAGGCGCAGAACACCACGCCGATGCAGATGAAGATGTTCTTGACGCGCCTTGGCGAAAATTCGCGCATGATCGTGACCGGCGATCCGACGCAGATCGACCTGCCGCCGAACACCAAGTCCGGTCTGGTCGAAGCCTTGCGCGTGCTCGACGGCATTCCGGGCATGGTGACGGTGCGCTTCAACGACGGCGATGTCGTGCGTCATCCGCTGGTCGCCGAGATCGTCAAGGCCTATGATCGCGACGGCAAACTCGCCCGCGGCCTTGGCGGCGGGAACTGACACATGGCACTCGCTTGACACCCATTTCGACTGACGATCAACCGGTAGGAAAGCTGCCGGTCGAAATCGACCTTTTCGTGGAGGCCGGCGCATGGCCGGACGAAGCGGAATTGCTGCGCATGGTCGAACGCGCCGTTTCCGCAACGCTTGCCGAGATCGGCACAAAAGGCGCGTCGGAACTCAGCCTCGTCTTTTCCGACGATGCCCATGTCCAGGCGCTCAATGTCGGCTGGCGCGGCAAGGACAAGCCGACCAACGTCCTGTCCTTTCCGGCTTTTCCACCCTCGCGCGGCAGCCTGATGCCACCCATGCTGGGCGATATAGTTCTGGCTTGGGAAACGGTGGCGCGTGAAAGCGAACTGGAAAACAAGCCGCTGGCGCACCACATCACTCATCTCGTGGTTCATGGCCTGCTGCATCTGCTGGGTCATGATCACATAGTCGACATGGAAGCCGAGGAGATGGAGGCGCTGGAACGCGCGGCGCTTGCAAGGCTTGCCATTCCCGATCCCTACGCGTAACACCAAAACAGCAATTGACCGGACGACAATGAACGAAAAAGTAGAGATTGCCGCCCGCCCCGAGGCAGGCACTGGCATCAGGCCTTCCGAGAAATCGGAAGACGAATCCGGGCCTAGTACCACCGCGGCCGCAGGTGCGGCGGAGCATGCGCCTGCCGGTCCATCGCTTCTCCAGCGTGTCACAGGCTTGTTCAGGCCGCGCAACGGCCCTTCCTTGCGCGAAGAAATCGCCGATGCACTGGCGGAAACGGCAACCGACGCAAGCGCCTTCTCGCCCGGTGAGCGCGCCATGCTCAACAACATCCTGCGGTTGCGCGAAGTGCGCGTCGAGGACGTCATGGTGCCGCGTGCCGACATCGAGGCGGTCGAGATCGATACGACGCTCGGCGAATTGCTGAGCCTGTTCGAGCAGTCCGGCCACTCGCGCATGCCGGTCTATTCCGAGACGCTGGACGATCCGCGCGGCATGGTTCACATCCGCGACGTTCTCGCCCATATCACCAAGATCGCGCGCGTCAAAAAGGGCAGGGCGACGAAGAAGGCGCCGGCGCCTACCGCCCTCGACCTGGCCAGGGTCGATCTCACCCGTTCGATCCACGAACTCACGCTCATCCGGCCGGTGCTGTTCGTGCCGCCGTCGATGCTCGCTTCCGACCTGATGGGCCGGATGCAGGCGGCGCGCACGCAGATGGCGCTCGTCATCGACGAATATGGCGGCACCGATGGCCTAGCCTCGCTGGAAGACATCGTCGAGATGGTCGTCGGCGATATCGAGGACGAACACGACGACGACGAGCCGATGATCACCCAGGCCGGCGACGGCGTGTTCATCGTGGATGGCAAGGCGGAGATAGACGACGTCACCAAGATGATCGGCGACGAGTTCGCGGCTGGCGAGCACGGCGAATCCGTCGATACGATCGGCGGCATGATCTTCAACACGCTGGGCCGCGTACCGGCGCGCGGCGAAGTGGTGCAGGCGATACCGGGCTTCGAGTTCCATGTCCTCGACGCCGACCCGCGCCGGGTAAAGCGCGTTCGCATCGTCCATAGCGGGAAGGCGGAACGCCGCCGCCGCGCCGCACGTACGGAACAGGCGTAAAACCCTTCCGACCAAGGCGGGGGATTTGCTGTTCGACCCGATAGAGCGCGCACAAGTGCCGCTGGTAGATTTAGGGCGACGCGCCATTTGGAGCGCAGGCCGCGGCCTGATAAATCTTCTGCCATGATTCGCATGACGTGGAAGCCCTGATGCACCGCCTTGCCGGTCGGATAATTCTGCTGTGGGGATGGCGGCGCGCGCTGGCAGCGTTCCTCGCCGGTGCGCTGGCCGTATTGGCGCAGGCGCCTTACGACTTCTTCGCCGTTGGTTTCGTTTCCTTCCCGGTCCTGGTTTGGCTTCTGGACGGCGCCACCGGCGATGCGTCCGACGGCTGGTTCAAGCGCCTGCGCCCGGCTTTTTCGACCGGCTGGTGGTTCGGCTTCGGCTATTTCCTTGCCGGCCTGTGGTGGATCGGCGAAGCGCTGCTGGTCGAGGCCGACAGCTTCGCCTGGGCCTTGCCGTTTGCCGTTATCGGCATTCCCTTCGCACTCGCCTTTTTCTACGGTTTCGCAACCATGGTCGCGCGCCTGTTCTGGAGCAGCGACATCGGCCGCATAGCGGCACTGGCCTTCGGCTTCGGTCTTGCCGAATGGCTGCGCGGTTTTCTGTTTACCGGTTTTCCGTGGAACGCCATCGGCTATGCGGCCATGCCGGTTCCCTTGCTGATGCAGAGCGTGTCGGTGGTCGGCATGAACGGCATGAACGTGCTGGCGGTTTTCGTCTTCTCGTTGCCGGCCTTGCTGGCGGCGCGCCGGCATGTTCGATCAGGCGTCGCCCTTCTGGTTGTCCTGATCGGCGCGCATGTGGCCTTTGGTTATCTCCGGCTTACCAGTCCGATGGATGCGGCGGCGAAAAGCCTCAATGTCCGCATTGTCCAGCCCAATGTCGATCTTGCGGAAAAATGGGACGCCTCGGTTCGGGACCGCATTTTCTCCGGCCTGATGGAACTGTCGGCCAAGGCGCCGGAGGCGGGTAAGGATAAGCCACGGCTTATCCTTTGGCCGGAGACATCCGTTCCCTTTCTTTTTACGCAACGCCCCGATGCGTTGGCAGCCCTCGGAACCATGCTGGGCGAAGGCCAGACGCTGGTTGCCGGCATTGTTCGAGAAGAGGGTGCGGCCGCATCGGAGGTCGACAACCGCTATTATAACTCGGTCGTGGCCATCAACGATCACGGCGAAATCGTCGATGCGGTGGACAAGGTGCATCTGGTTCCGTTTGGCGAATACCTGCCGTTTTCTGGGTTATTGCGTCGCCTGGGCATAGAGCAGCTTGTCGCGGGCCCGATGAATTTCGAGGCCGGCACCGAACGGCACCCGATCAAACTGCCCGGTGGCATTAACGCTGTTCCGTTCATTTGCTACGAAGTCATTTTTCCCGATCTGGTGGCAGTTGACGTAGCGTCAGCCGACGTTATTGTGAACCTGACAAACGATGCCTGGTTTGGGGACACACCAGGCCCTTATCAACATTTCGGGCAAGCGCAGGTTCGTGCGGTAGAAAATGGCTTACCCCTGTTGCGAGCCGCCAATAACGGCATTTCTGCCGTGATCGACTCGCGCGGGCGCATCGTGGATGCGTTGGCGATCAACGTTCGCGGTGCGATCGACGTGAAGGTGCCGGTCGGCAGGCAGAGCGTGGTTTCGGCCGGCCAACGGCGTATTAACGGGTTTGCGCTAATGCTGCTGATGCTCATCGCGGCAGGCTTATTCAATGTAAGGCAAAAGCGACGTGTGAATTGACAGGATATATATATTAGAATTGCATAGTGTGCTCGCCTGACGCTTACGCATGGGCCGGAGTGACACGAGAAGCCGGCTGTTTCTTCGGGATAGAAAAGAATAATGCCGAGAAATTTCGGCGAGGAAAAGATGGCAGAAGAAAACAAGAAGCAGCCGAATCCTATCGATATTCACGTAGGCAGCCGCATCCGACTTCGCCGCAACATGCTCGGCATGAGTCAGGAAAAGCTCGGCGAAAGCCTCGGCATCACCTTTCAGCAGATCCAGAAATACGAGAAGGGAACCAACCGCGTCGGCGCCAGCCGGCTTCAGGCGATCGCTTCTATCATCGGCGTGCCGGTTTCCTTTTTCTTCGATGATGCGCCGGGTCAGGAGGCTGCGGGCAATCGCGGTTTCGCCGAGGATGCTTCAGCATCCTTCGCCGTCGAATTCTGCTCGACGCCCGAGGGGCTTCAACTCAATCGTGCCTTCTACAAGATCAGCGATAAAAAAGTGCGCAAGGGGATCGTCGACCTCGTCAAGGCGCTCGCCGCAGACGACGCGGACTGACCTGCCCCTGCCGGCAACTGGCGGCCGGTCGGTCGGTGTCGCCCTGCATGGGTTCCCTATTCCGCGGCCGGCAAGGTGTTTTTTCCGCTTTTGACGGCGGAAATTGATTTTTCTTCCCACGACGCCGGGTTGCTTGCGGGTTACTTACGGTTTCGGGGCTGCCGGAATGGCCGTGGATGCACTTGACGAGCCGGGACAGGCACCGATAACAGGTGTCGCGCCTGTCGTTTGCGTCGCCTGTCTTCATCGTCCGATGCAAACCATTCAGGTCAATGTCTGAATCAGGAAACCACTGAAATCGGCAGTTTTGCAGATTGCTTTTCAAGAGGGGACACCCGTGCGCCGTCAAAACTATTTCTTTACCTCGGAATCCGTATCCGAAGGCCACCCCGACAAGGTATGTGACCGCATCTCGGACGAGATCGTCGACCTTGTCTACCGCGAGGCCAAAAAGTCGGGCATGAACCCCTGGGACGTGCGCGTCGCCTGCGAAACGCTGGCCACCACCAACCGGGTCGTCATTGCCGGTGAACTGCGCGTTCCCAATTCGCTGCTGAAGAAAGACAAGCAGGGCGGCATTCTGGTGGATGCCGAGGATTTTCCGGTCATCAACCCGGCGAAGTTCAAATCCGCCGCGCGCAAGGCCATCCGTGAGATTGGCTACGAGCAGGCTGGCTTCCACTGGAAGACGGTCAGGATCGACGTGCTGTTGCACGGCCAGTCGGCCGACATCGCGCAGGGCGTCGACAACGCGTCCGATCGGCAGGGAGAAGAGGGTGCCGGCGACCAGGGCATCATGTTCGGCTACGCCTGCCGCGAAACGCCGGACCTGATGCCGGCGCCGATCTATTACAGCCACAAGATCCTCGAACTGCTGGCCGCCGCGCGTCACGCAGGCGAGGGCGATGCCGGCAAGCTGGGTCCTGACGCCAAGAGCCAGGTGACCGTCCGCTACGAGAACGGCAAGGCTGCCGAAGCCACGCAGATCGTGCTTTCGACTCAGCATCTCGATGCAAGCTGGGACTCCAAGAAGGTTCGCAGCGTCGTGGAACCCTATATTCGCGAGGCGCTTGGCGACCTGCCGATAGCCGCCGACTGCAACTGGTACATCAACCCGACCGGAAAGTTCGTCATCGGCGGTCCCGACGGCGATGCCGGCCTCACCGGCCGCAAGATCATCGTCGACACCTATGGCGGCGCGGCCCCCCATGGCGGCGGCGCTTTTTCCGGCAAGGACACCACCAAGGTAGACCGTTCGGCGGCCTACGCGGCGCGCTATCTTGCCAAGAACGTGGTCGCCGCGAAATTGGCCGAACGGTGCACGATCCAGCTTTCCTATGCCATCGGCATCGCCCAGCCGCTGTCGGTCTATGTCGACCTGCACGGCACCGGCCATGTCGACGAAGGCAAGCTGGAACAGGTGCTGCGCACGGTGATGGATTTGTCGCCGTCCGGCATCCGCCGCCATCTCGACCTCAATAAGCCCATTTACGCCAAGACGTCGTCCTATGGTCACTTTGGCCGCAAGGCGGGCCGCGACGGTTCTTTCTCCTGGGAAAAAACCGATCTCGTAAAGGCGCTCAAGGACGCCGTCGCAGCCTGATTGCGACCGCAGATGAGCGAACATGACAGACCGGTCCGTTCTACCGAAGCGTTCTTCGGCCGGCGGCGCGGCAAGACCATCCGCCCGCAGCAGGCGGAAGCGCTTGAACGCGGGTTTGCCGCCTACCGGCTCGACCTGACGTCGCCGCCGCCCGCAGACCTGCGTACGCTGTTTGAAGCCGAGGTCTCGACTGTCCGCCTCGAAATCGGCTTTGGCGGCGGCGAGCACCTGCTGCATGAGGCGGGCAGCGACCTGTCATCCGGCTTCATCGGCGTCGAACCGTTCGTCAACGGCATGGCCAAAATGATGATGGCTATCCGCAAGCAATCGCTTACCAATCTGCGCGTGCATGACGACGATGCCACGCAATTGCTGGACTGGCTGCCGCAGGCTTCGCTGGACAGCATCGACCTGCTTTACCCAGACCCCTGGACCAAGAAGAAGCACTGGAAGAGGCGGTTCGTCGCGCCCGTCAATCTCGGCCGTTTCGCGCGGGTTCTGAAACCGGGAGGCCGTTTCCGGTTTGCCTCCGATATCGACAGCTACGTGAACTGGACGCTGCTGCATTGCCGGGAAAACGGCGCTTTCGAGTGGCAGGCGGCTGCCTGCGAGGATTGGCACGAGCCTTATCCCGGCTGGCCCGGAACGCGCTATGAGGCGAAGGCGCTGCGCGAGGGCCGCCGGCCTGCCTATCTGACGTTCCGGCGCCTGTGACCATGCCTGCGGGCATTGCGACAACATTGTATTGACAAGGCCCGTGCGTAAAAGTTTGTATGTCTATCCGTCCTGTCAGGGTGCCGCCGCGCACAAGCCGATCCTTTGGCCGATCCTTTGGCTAGCCCTTTGAACGAAAAAGTTGAAAAACGGGGAACATCATGAAGAAACTGACTTTTGCTCTGTCTGCGGCCTTCATTCTCGCCAGTGCCAGCGCCTGGGCGGCCGACTACAAGATCATGGCGCCGGCGGCGCCCGGCGGCGGCTGGGACCAGACCGCACGGGCGATGCAGACGGCGCTGCAGGATGAAAAGATTTCCTCCAACGTACAGGTCAACAACATTCCCGGCGCCGGCGGCACCATCGGCCTGGCGCAGTTCGTCAATAATGGAACCGGCGATCCTTCGCAGCTTATTGTCGGCGGCTATGTCATGGTCGGCGCGATCCTGACCAACAAATCGCCGGTTACCCTCGCCCAGGTTACGCCGATCGCCCGCCTGACGGGCGAATATGAGGTGCTTGTCGTTCCGACCGCATCGGACATCAAGGACATGGCCGGTCTGGTCGAGAAACTGAAGGCCGATCCGGGCGCGGTGTCTTGGGCCGGCGGCTCTGCCGGCGGCGTCGATCACATCACGGCCGGCCTGATCGCCAAGGCTACCTCCGTCGATCCCACCAAGGTCAATTACATCGCGTTTTCGGGCGGCGGCGAAGCGCTCGCAGCCATTCTGGGCGGGCAGGTGACCGTCGGCATTTCCGGCTATGGCGAGTTCGAATCGCAGATCAAGGCCGGGCAGCTTCGCCTCATCGGCATTTCCAGCGACGAGAAAATCGAAGGTATCGACGCTCCCACCTTCAAGGAAGGCGGTGTCGACGTTTCCATCCAGAACTGGCGCATGGTGGCCGCTGCTCCCGGCATCACGGACGAGCAGAAGGCGGCTATCGGCGCGGACATCGAAAAAATGGTGCACTCCGCGACCTGGCAGAAGATCCTGGCTGACAAGGGTTGGGCCGACACCTACCTCGCGGGCGATGCTTTCGCCAAGCAGCTCAAGGCCGATACGGATTCGACCGAGGCCATCCTAAAGGACATCGGCCTCGTAAAATGAGCCAGACGCCCAGCGAAGAACCCACGCCGGCGAAGGCGGGCACACCGGACAAGGCGGTGCTTGTCATCGCGGCCGGGCTGGCGTTGCTCGCCGTCGTCATCGTCTGGAGCACGGCGTTGATGGGGACGGGCGGGGCTTATTCCCGCGTCGGCCCCACGACATTCCCCTATGTCATCGCCGCGGTGTTGTTCGTGCTGGCGATCTGCACGGTGGTGTCGGGGATGCGCGGCAGCTTTCCCGCGCGTGAACCGGAGGCGATTGCACCGGTTCTGATGATTGTCGGCGGTCTCGTCGGCCAGATGCTGCTGCTCAAGGCGGCGGGATTTTCGATTGCCACCGGCATCCTCTTCGCGGCAACGGCGCGCGCCTTCGGTCGCGGGCCGTTGTGGATGACGTTTCCCATCGGCATCGTCCTGTCTTTCGTCGTCTGGTTCATCTTTGCCAAGGGCCTGCAATTGACGCTGCCGGCCGGACCGCTCGAAACATTTATCACCTCCTGAAACGGGCCTGGTAACGCGGCATGGATACCTTTACTCTTCTCGCGCACGGGTTTCTGGTCGCTCTTGAGCCGATGAACCTGTTCTATGCCCTGGTCGGCGTCACGCTGGGCACGGCGGTCGGCGTGCTTCCCGGCATCGGGCCGGCGCTGACGGTGGCGCTGTTGCTGCCCGTTACCTACAAGCTCGATCCGGCAGGCTCGCTGATCATGTTCGCCGGCATCTACTATGGCGGCATGTATGGCGGTTCCACGACGTCGATCCTGTTGAATACGCCGGGCGAAAGCGCGTCGATCGTCACCGCGCTGGAGGGCAATAAAATGGCCCGAAAGGGCAGGGGCGGCCCGGCTCTGGCAACGGCCGCCATCGGCTCCTTCGTTGCCGGCCTCATCGCCACGCTCGGCCTTGCGCTGATCGCGCCGACCATCGTCAAGATGGCGCTGTCCTTCGGGCCGGCGGAATATTTCGCGCTGATGATCCTGGCTTTCATGACGGTGTCGGCGGCGTTCGGCGATTCGGCATTGCGCGGCCTGACGGCCCTGTTTCTCGGTCTTACGCTGGGCTTGATCGGCATCGATCTTCAGACCGGACAGGCGCGGCTGGCGTTCGGCGTGCCCGATTTGCTCGACGGCATCGAGGTGACGACGCTTGCGGTTGCGATGTTCGCTATCGGCGAGACGCTGAGCGTTGCCGCCTCAAAGTCCGGCGACGACGACAAGGTGGAATCCGTCAAGGGTTCCGTGTGGATGAGCCGCGAGGACTGGTCGCGGTCGTGGAAGCCATGGCTTCGCGGAACGGCGATCGGGTTCCCGATCGGCGCCATGCCGGCCGGCGGCGCCGAGATCGGCACGTTCCTTTCCTATTCGACGGAAAAGGCATTGGCCAAAAAGCCGGAGGAATTCGGCCATGGCGCCATCGAGGGCGTTGCCGGACCTGAAGCCGCCAACAATGCCTCGGCGGCTGGAACGCTGGTGCCGCTTTTGACGCTGGGCCTGCCGACGACGGCGACCGCCGCGATCATGCTGGCCGGCTTCCAGCAATTCGGGCTACAGCCCGGACCGCTGCTGTTCACCAATAACTCCCAGCTTGTCTGGGGTCTGATCGCCAGCCTTCTGGTCGCGAATTTCATGCTTTTGGTGCTGAACCTGCCGCTGATCGGCCTGTGGGTGAAGCTTCTCACCATTCCCAAGCACTGGCTTTATGCGGGCATTCTGGTTTTTGCCACGCTTGGCACCATCGGCGCCAATCCGTCGGTGTTCGAACTCGGCATCCTGCTGGCCTGCGGCCTGCTCGGCTATGGCCTGCGCCGGTTCGGTTACCCCATCGCCCCGGTGGTGATCGGGCTCATCCTCGGGCCGATGGCGGAGCAGCAATTGCGCCGCGCGATGGCCATCAGCCAGGGCGACGTGACCGTCCTATTCCATTCGTGGATTGCGATCAGCCTGTGGACGCTGGCGATTGCCGCCGTGGTCGTGCCGATGATCATGCGGGCGCGAGGCAAGGGCCAGGTGCTGGCCCAACTGGCAGGCGACGAAGACTGAGCTTCGTGTCTGCCATGCATGCCGGCGCTTAAAGTATCGGACCGAAAAGTGGTCCCGGTTTTCGGATTATTCCGATGCTCCATCAAAGTGTTAGAGCGTTCTTTGTGCGTCCGATCGGACGCACGGCGCTCAAAAGTGCCGGATCTTGTTGAACTGGCGCGGGTCGATGCCGAGCACATGCAGGTCGCGGTCGAACGGCCGGCGGCCTCCTTCGACGGCGGCGGCAACGACGATTGCGCTGCCTAGCAATTCGACCAGACGACCGACCGACGAATTCTTCATCCTACTGATCATGGGTATACCCCTTTGTCTCAATTCTCGCGCTAATTGTGCGCTGCAACATATATGGGCGTTCCTTTGGCCGATACGAGGGGCCTTCGTGCATGGAAGCCATGCCTTTCCGGTATGGGTCGCCCTTGGGGCAAGGCGGGGCTTGAAATTTCCGGAAAGGCGGTCTATCTTCCAGTCAAATTCTTGGTCGGCATGACGAAGAGTGGGTCCAACCGGTCCCGCTCTTTTTTGTTACCTGGAGTGCGGAATCGAAAAGCCGATAGCGGCATCCGGTCATGCGTGACCGAAAAAGGAACTAGATGATAGTGACGGCAGGCGACGACATCGGCGACGACCGCATCGTCCGCGAAAGCGGCATCGAAGCGCGGGTTGCGGCGATCATCCAGCCGGTGCTGCGCGCCATCGGCTTTCGCCTCGTGCGGGTGCAGCTTTCGGCCCAGAACGGCGGGACGCTGCAGGTCATGGCCGAACGCGAAGACGGCACCATGACGGTCGAGGATTGCGAAGAGGTCAGCCGCGCGGTGTCGCCGGCGCTCGACGTCGACGACCCGATCGAGAAGGCCTATCACCTCGAAATATCGTCGCCGGGCATCGACCGCCCGCTGGTGCGCAAGTCGGATTTTTCGACTTGGACCGGCCATCTGGTGAAGATGGAGACTTCGGTCCTCGTCACCAGCAGGAAGCGCTTCAAGGGCAAGATCGAGCAGGCCGATGCCGAAAGCGTCGTTATCCGCAACGAAAAGCCGGCCGATGGCGAAGATCCGATGGTGCGCGTTCCCTACGACGCGATCGCCGAGGCGCGGCTGATCCTGACCGACGACCTCATCCGTGACGCCTTGTCGCAAGACAACAGGGCGCGCAAGGAAGCGAAGAAGCGCCGCGGCGAGCCGGACGATTCGCCCGATGACGCGGCGCTTGATGACGTGACGCCCGATAACGTGGCCCCCGATAACGTGGCTCGCGACGAAAACGAACTTTGAACCGTGATTGAGCAGCCGGGCGCCAAGGCCCGGTAACAGGCTCGGGAGAAAAAAGATGGTTGTAAGCGCCAACAGGCTTGAACTGCTGCAGATCGCCGATGCGGTCGCGCGTGAAAAGTCGATCGACAAGCAGATCGTCCTCGATGCGATGGCCGACGCCATCCAGAAGGCGGCGCGCTCGCGTTACGGCCAGGAGACGAACATCCGCGCCGACATCAACCCGAATACCGGCGAGATGAAGTTGCAGCGGCTGATGGAAGTGGTCGAGAAGGTGGACGACTACGCCACCCAGATCGCGCTTTCCACCGCCCGCGAGCGCAACCCCGACGCCCAGCTTGGCGACTTCATCGCCGAGCAGTTGCCGCCGATGGATTTCGGCCGCATCGCCGCCCAGTCCGCGAAGCAGGTTATCGTCCAGAAAGTGCGCGAGGCCGAACGCGACCGCCAGTATGACGAATACAAGGACCGCATCGGCGAGATCATCAACGGCACGGTCAAGCGCGTCGAATACGGCAACGTCATTGTCGATCTGGGCCGGGGCGAGGCGATCATCCGCCGCGACGAACTCATTCCCCGCGAAAACTACAAATATGGCGACCGGGTTCGCGCCTATGTCTACGACGTGCGCCGCGAGCAGCGCGGTCCGCAGATATTCCTGAGCCGCACGCATCCGCAGTTCATGGCCAAGCTCTTCACCATGGAAGTGCCGGAAATCTACGACGGCATCATCGAGATCAAGTCGGTCGCCCGCGATCCGGGCTCGCGCGCCAAGATCGCCGTGATTTCCCGCGATTCGTCCATCGATCCGGTCGGCGCCTGCGTCGGTATGCGCGGTTCGCGCGTCCAGGCCGTGGTTGGCGAACTGCAGGGCGAGAAGATCGACATCATTCCGTGGTCGCCTTCGGCCGCTTCCTTCATCGTCAACGCGCTGCAGCCGGCGGAAGTCGCCAAGGTGGTGCTGGACGAGGATGCCGAGCGCATCGAAGTCGTGGTGCCGGACGACCAGCTTTCGCTGGCCATCGGCCGCCGTGGCCAGAACGTGCGTCTTGCCTCGCAATTGACCGGCTGGGATATCGATATCCTGACCGAGCAGGAAGAAAGCGAACGCCGCCAGAAGGAATTCGTCGAGCGCTCCGCTCTGTTTATGGATGCGCTGGACGTGGACGAGATGGTCGGCCAGGTGCTGGCTTCCGAAGGCTTCACCAGCGTTGAGGAAGTCGCCTATGTGGAGGCGGAAGAGATCGCCACCATCGACGGTTTCGACGAGGACACGGCTTCCGAAATCCAGCAGCGCGCGCGCGAATATCTGGAGAAGATCGAAACCGAGCACGATGAAAAGCGCAAGGCGCTGGGCGTCGCCGACGAGCTTCGCGAGATTCCGGGCGTGACCACCGCCATGATGGTGACGCTTGGCGAGGATGGCGTGAAGACCATCGAGGATTTCGCCGGCTACGCCGCCGACGACCTGACCGGCTGGAAGGAACGCAAGGACGGCGAAACCAAGGTGTTTCCGGGTGTGCTCGCCAACCATGGCGTGTCGCGCGCGGACGCCGAGCAGATGGTTCTGGCCGCCCGCCTGAAGGCGGGCTGGATCACCGAGGACGAGCTTGTGGTGGATGAGGAAGCCGCCGACGAAGCCGTCGGTGCGTGAGGTGAAACCGCATCGCACACAACCCGCTTTCCGCAGAAATGAACGATCGCACCTGCATCGTTACCCGCAAGCAGGCCGAACCGGATGATCTGATCCGCTTCGTCGTCGGCCCGGATTCGGTCGTCGTCCCGGATATCAAGAGAAGTCTGCCCGGCCGTGGTTGCTGGGTGACCGCCGACCGCCTACATATGGACAAGGCGGCGGCGAAGAACTTGTTCGCGCGCGCTTTCAAGGCGCAGGTGACCGTGCCTGCCGAACTAGGCCTCATGGTCGACGGGTTGCTCGCCAAATCCGCGCTGGGCATGCTTGGCATGGCCCGCAAGGCGGGTGCCATCGGGCTTGGCGCGACCAAGGTTGAAAGTGCGGTGCGCTCCGGCCTGGCGCTTTTCGTGTTGCATGCCACGGAAGCTTCGGAAGACGGCGTGCGCAAGATCAGCCAGGCACGGCGGGCGACAGTGCATCTGGACGGACCTTCCGTCCTTGCCTACAAACTTTTCTCCGAGGCCGATTTGAGTTTGGCATTTGGGGGCACAAATGTGATACATGCTGCCGTTCTCGCGGGCGACGCGGGCAAGGCGGTCCTGAAGCGCATGGTTGCGCTCGACCGATACAGGGGCGGAACCCCGGATGATCTGGCAATGCTTGCGGCCGTTGCTGACGAAGATGGCGCCGCAGAGGATATGGAATGAGCGATACCAAATCGGGCGACGACAAGACACTGAGCGTCAAGAAGACCTTGACCCTGAAGCGTCCGGGCGTGGAGCAGGGCGTCGTGCGCCAGAGCTTTTCGCATGGCCGCACCAAGCAGGTCGTGGTTGAGACCAAGAAGCGCAAGTTCTCGATGCCCGGCGACAAGCCGGAACCGGTGGCCGCGCCCGCTTCCGTCTTCGCGCCGAAGCCACAGGCTCCCGTTGCCGCTCCCGTCGTTGTGGAAGCGCCCAAGGTCGTGACGCCTCCCCCCCCGCCGGTCGACCGTGGCGGCGTGGTGCTGAACGAACTGTCGCGCAGCGAAATGGAAGCGCGCCGCCGCGCTCTTGAAGGCTCGCAAGCCCGCGACATCGAGGATCGCCAGCGCGCCATCGAGGACGGCAAGCGCCGTGCCGAGGAAGACGAGCGCCGCAAGCGCGAGCGCGACGAATCCGCTCGCCGTCAGGCCGAAGAAGAGTCTCGCCTCCAGGCCGAGGCCGAATCGCGCCGTCGCGCCGAGGAAGAAGCCCGCCGCCGCGCCCCGCAGGCTGCCGACATGGTTGCGGCCGACGACGAAGAGGTCAAGCCGAAACGCGTCGGCGCCGTAGCCGGCGCGCCGGTTCGCCGCCTGGTCACGCCCGAAGTGGCGCGCCCGGCCAAGCCGACCAAGAGCGAGGAAGATCGCCGCCGTGGCAAGCTGACCCTCAACACGGCGCTTGCCGGTGAAGAGGCGCGTGCGCGTTCGCTTTCGTCGATGCGCCGGCGCCAGGAGAAATTCAAGCGCGCGATGCATAATGAGCCGCGCGAGAAGGTAATGCGCGAAGTGATCTTGCCCGAAACCATCACCATCCAGGAGTTGGCGCAGCGCATGTCCGAGCGCTCCGTCGACGTGGTCAAGTACTTCATGAAACAGGGCCAGATCCTGAAGCCGGGCGACGTCATCGACGCCGACACGGCCGAACTGGTCGCCACCGAATTCGGCCACACGGTCCGTCGCGTTGCCGAGTCCGACATCGAGGAAGGCCTGTTCAACATCGCCGATAACGAGGAAGACCTGGTCAGCCGCCCGCCGGTGGTGACGATCATGGGTCACGTCGACCACGGCAAGACGTCGCTGCTCGACGCCATCCGCAACGCGCATGTGCAGACGACCGAAGCCGGTGGCATCACCCAGCATATCGGGGCCTATCAGGTCGAGAAGAACGGCCAGAAGATCACCTTCATCGACACGCCCGGCCACGCCGCCTTTACGGCGATGCGTGCGCGTGGCGCGCAGGCCACCGACATCGCCATTCTGGTGGTGGCGGCCGACGATAGCGTCATGCCGCAGACGATTGAGTCGATCAGCCATGCCAAGGCCGCCGGCGTGCCGATCATCGTGGCGATCAACAAGATCGACAAGCACGATGCCGATGCGCAGAAGGTCCGCTCGGAACTGCTGCGCCACGAGGTGTTCGTGGAATCGATGGGCGGCGAAGTGCTGGATGTCGAAGTGTCGGCCAAGAACGGCACCAACATCGACAAACTGCTCGAAGCGATCCTGCTGCAGTCCGAAATCCTCGACCTCAAGGCCAATCCGGACCGCACCGCCGAAGGCGTGGTCATCGAGGCGCAGCTCGACAAGGGGCGCGGTCCCGTCGCCACGGTGCTGGTGCAGACCGGTACGCTGATGCCCGGCGATATTCTCGTCGCCGGCAACGAATGGGGCAGGGTGCGCGCGCTGGTTACCGACCGTGGCGCGCAGATCAAGGAAGCCCTGCCTTCCATGCCGGTCGAGGTGCTTGGCCTGCAGGGCACGCCGCTGGCCGGCGATCGCTTCGCCGTGGTCAACAACGAGGCCCGTGCCCGCGAAATCACCGAGTACCGCCAGCGTCTGGCGCACGACAAGGCGGTTGCCCGCAATGCCGGCCAGCGTGGTTCGCTCGAGCAGATGATGTCGCAGTTGCAGAACACCGGGTACAAGGAGTTCCCGCTGCTCATCAAGGGCGACGTGCAGGGCTCGATCGAAGCCATCGTTGCGGCGCTCGACAAATTGGGCACCGACGAAGTGCGGGCGCGTATCGTCCATGCGGGCGCCGGCGGCATCACCGAAAGCGACGTTTCGCTGGCCGAGACGTCCGGTGCTGCCATGATCGGCTTCAACGTGCGCGCCAATCCGCAGGCACGCGTCGCCGCAGTGGCTGCCGGCATCGAAATTCGCTACTACAACGTCATCTACGACCTCGTGGATGATGTGAAGGCAGCGATGTCGGGCCTGCTGTCGCCGGAGCGTCGCGAGACCTTCATCGGCAATGCCGAAATTCTCGAAATCTTCGACATCACCAAGGTCGGCAAGATCGCCGGCTGCCGTGTCACCGAAGGCAAGGTCGAACGTGGTGCGGGCGTACGCCTCATCCGCGACGACGTCGTGATCCACGAAGGCACGCTCAAGACGCTC
The DNA here is from genome assembly GCF_054489405.1 of Mesorhizobium sp. A623. Lineage (NCBI taxonomy): Bacteria > Pseudomonadati > Pseudomonadota > Alphaproteobacteria > Hyphomicrobiales > Phyllobacteriaceae > Mesorhizobium > Mesorhizobium sp. A623. The sequence continues at coordinate 112,497 of NZ_JBTMXB010000014.1, read as the reverse complement.
AAGCGCTTCAAGGACGAAGTGGCCGAAGTGCCGGGCGGCCAGGAATGCGGCATGGCCTTCCAGAACTACGAGGACATGCGTGCCGGCGACGTCATCGAGTGCTTCCGTGTCGAGATGGTGACGCGGACGCTTTAAGGGCTCCGCACGCAACGACCATGAGGGAGGGCGGCAAGTGCCGCCTTCCCACCATTTTGAGCACCTGTCGCGGTCCCATCCCGCCACGCGTGTCTCCAGGACCAGAGAAAAATGCTCCATTCCGCAAAAGGCCCATCCCAGCGCATGCTTCGCGTCGGCGAACAGGTGCGTCATGCCCTGTCCGAGATGCTGCAGCGCGGCGACATTCTCGATCCGCTGATCGAAACGACGGTCATCTCCGTATCCGAGGTGCGCATGTCGCCCGATTTGAAGATTGCCACCGCCTTCGTTTCGCCGCTTGGCGCCAAAGACGCCGATGCGGTCATCGAGGCGCTCAACAAGCATGCGAAATTCGTGCGCGGGCGGGTTTCGTCGGCGCTCAGGCAGATGAAATACATGCCGGAGTTCCGCTTTCGGCTGGATACGAGTTTCGACAATTTCCAGAAGATCAACCAGCTTTTGCATTCGCCTGAAGTGGCGCGCGATCTCGACCGCGATGAAGACGACAAGGATGAGAAATAGTGGCGCGTCGCGGTAAGAAGAAGGGCCGGCCGATTTCCGGCTGGGTGGTGCTGGACAAGCCCGTCGGCATGGGTTCGACGGATGCCGTCTCCAAGGTGAAGTGGCTGTTCCAGGCTGAAAAGGCGGGCCATGCCGGCACGCTGGACCCGCTGGCGTCCGGCATGCTGCCGATCGCGCTGGGAGACGCGACCAAGACGGTGCCTTATGTGCAGGACGGCGCCAAGATTTACCGCTTTACCGTGGCATGGGGGCAGGAACACTCCACCGACGATCTGGAAGGGCCGGTGACGAAGAGTTCCGAAAAGCGCCCATCGGAAGCGGAAGTGGCGGCGCTTTTGCCAAAATACACCGGCGTCATCATGCAGATACCGCCGCAGTTTTCGGCAATCAAGATTGCCGGCGAGCGCGCTTACGATCTGGCCCGCAGCGGGGCTGCGGTGGAGATTCCGGCACGCGAGGTTGAAATCGGCCGGCTCGAAATCATCGAGCACGGTGCCGACAGCACGATTTTCGAGACCGAATGCGGCAAGGGCACCTATGTGCGCTCCCTGGCCCGCGACATGGGCCGCGACCTCGGTTGTTTCGGCCACATCGCCGATCTGCGCCGCATGGAGGTCGACCCTTTCACGGCGGACGATTTCGTCACGATTGCCCAGTTGGAGGCTGCCCGCTTCGGCGACCAGCCCAAGGACGTGCCGCTGGCTGAGGCGACGGGTGAAGACGTGGCCGAAGTGGAGCCTGCTCGTCTGCCGGATCGTTTCGACGACATCGACGCGCTTCTGGTCGACACGGTCGCAGCCCTCGATTGCCTGCCGCAGGTGGCCGTCAGCGACGATGCCGCGACCAAGATCAGGCTGGGCAATCCGGTCGTCATCCGCGGCCGCGATGCACCCGTCGAGGCCGAGGAGGCTTGCGCCACGGTGCGCGGCCGGCTGGTCGCCATCGGCGCGATCGAGCAGGGCATGTTCAAGCCCAAGCGCGTCTTCGGCGGCTGAAACCCCGACGCGTCTCTTGACACCGGCGATGGTCGACGCCCATAGGAACCATCGCAAGGGCGGCCATGACCATGAAGCGTACCAAGGTGAAGAAGCGGCGGACACCGGTGGGCGCATCGCCCGGAACGCTCATCGCCGACCCGACTGCCAGCCGCAGCGAGCTTCGGCTGACGCTGATTTCGCCCGAGAAATGCAAGACCATCGACAATGCCAGCATTGCCGATGTCGCGGCTCATTGCGACAAGCAGCACACCTTGTGGCTGGACTGCGTCGGGCTTGGCAGCATCGAGCTGATCAGCGAGATCGGCCGCATCTTCAATCTCCATCCGCTCGCCCTGGAAGACGTGGTCAATACCGGCCAGCGGCCCAAGACCGACTTCTTCGAGGATCATGCCTTTGTCGTGCTCTCGATGATCGACGATGTCGCCGCGCATCGCTACGAGCAGATTGCCGTGTTCTTCGGCGAGAAATTCGTCGTCACCTTTCAGGAGCGGAAAGGCGATCCGTTCGACCCCGTGCGCAAGCGCATTGAAAGCCCGATGCCCAATCGGCTGCGCTCGCGCGGCTCGGACTATCTGGCTTATGCGCTGATCGACGCCATCGTCGACAGCTATTTCCCGCCGGTCGAGGCGGCCAGCGAGTTCATCGACGGTATCGAGGACCAGATGATGAATGCGCCGCAAAAGCAGCAAATGCGCAAGCTGCACGAGTTGCGGCGCGGCACCAACGTCCTGAAGGGGACGTTGTGGCCGCTGCGCGACGCGCTTGCCGCCTTGATCCGCAGCGAGGCGCCCTGCGTGAGTGCCGACACGAAAATTTTCCTGAACGATACGCTCGACCACTCGATGCGCCTGATCGAACTGGTCGAGACGCAGCGCGATACGGTGACGGGCCTGATGGAAATGCACCTGTCGCTGTCCCAGGCGCGCACCAACGACATCATCAGCTACCTGACCATCGTGTCCGTGATCTTCATGCCGCTGACCTTTCTCGTCGGCGTATGGGGCATGAATTTCGACCCCGACACATCGCCCTGGAACATGCCGGAACTGCGCGCCTATTACGGTTATCCGTCGGCGCTGCTGTTCATGGCGGCCGTGGCTGCCGGTCTCATCGGCTTCTTCAAGTGGAAAAAGTGGCTGTAACGCCGCTTTTCAAATGCCGCTGGCTTTTCCGGTCAAACTGGACTATATGCGCCGCAACATCGCGCCATGTCGCTTTGTTTCATTGACCCCTGCTGGACGACATCCCGGCTGTGGGCGCCTCGTTTCCTCAAACATAAAGGAAAAGTACGATGTCGATTACTGCCGAACGCAAACAGGAATTGATGGGCGAATTCGCCACGGCCAAGGGCGATACCGGTTCTCCGGAAGTCCAGGTTGCCATCCTTTCCGAGCGCATCAAGAACCTGACGGACCATTTCAAGGACCACAAGAAGGATAACCATTCCCGCCGTGGCCTTTTGGCTCTCGTCTCCCAGCGCCGCAGCCTGCTCGATTATCTCAATCGCAAGGACAGCGCGCGCTACCAGACGTTGATCGAGAAGCTCGGTCTGCGCCGCTGACTAATTGACCGGCGGGCTCTACGCCCGCCGGTCGCGCATTCGGGCAGGCCATCTGGTCGGCCCAACCCGGTTTCGAGACGGCACAGGGCCGCTCGGGACTGCCATGGACGGTCATGGGGCAGGATTGCAGGACGCTCGCGCGGCACCAGGGCCGCATTTACCGGAGCTTCCCGTTGTCTTGCCCGTGGCTGGTCCGCAAGGAAGCCAGGAAAAGAACACCCGCGCACAATCAAAGAGCGCGGCCTTTTCCCATATGAAGGACAAGAAATGTTCAATTACCACAAAGTGGAAATCGAATGGGGTGGGCGTCCGCTTACCCTTGAAACCGGCAAGATCGCCCGCCAGGCCGATGGCGCTGTGCTCGCGACCTACGGCGAGACCAAGGTTCTGGCCACCGTCGTCTCGATGAAAGAGCCGAAGCCGGGCCTCGATTTCTTCCCGCTTACCGTCAACTACCAGGAAAAGACCTACGCCGCCGGCAAGATCCCGGGCGGCTATTTCAAGCGCGAAGGCCGTCCGAGCGAGAAGGAAACGCTGGTTTCGCGTCTCATCGACCGCCCGATCCGTCCGCTGTTCGCCGCCGGCTACAAGAACGATACCCAGGTGGTCGTCACCGTCGTCCAGCATGATCTCGAAAACGATCCGGACATTCTCGCCATCGTCGCCACTTCGGCTGCGCTGACGCTTTCCGGCGTGCCCTTCATGGGCCCGATCGGCGGCGCGCGCGTCGGCTACATCAACGGCGAATACGTGCTGAACCCGCATGTCGACGAGATGCAGGAATCCAAGCTCGACCTGATCGTCGCCGGCACCACCGACGCCGTGCTGATGGTCGAGTCGGAAGCCAAGGAACTCGGCGAAGAGCTGATGCTCGGCGCTGTCATGTTCGGCCAGAAGGGCTTCCAGCCGGTGATCGACGCGATCATCAAGCTGGCCGAGGCTGCCGCCAAGGAACCGCGCGACTTCACCGCGCCGGACAATTCCGCCCTTGAAGCCGAGATGCTGAAGATCGTCGGCGACGAACTCAGCGTAGCCTACAAGAACGTCGACAAGCAGCAGCGTTATGCCGCGGTCGATGCCGTCAAGGCCAAGGTCAAGGCAGCGTTTGCACCGGCCGAAGGCGAAGACGCAAAATACACGTCCGAGCAGATCGGTTCCGTGTTCAAGGAACTCCAGGCCAAGGTCGTGCGCTGGAACATCCTCGACACCGGTTCGCGCATCGACGGCCGCGACCTCTCGACGGTCCGCAAGATCGTCTCGGAAGTCGGCGTCCTGCCGCGCACCCACGGTTCGGCGCTGTTCACACGCGGCGAAACCCAGGCGCTGGTCGTTGCCACGCTGGGCACCGGCGAGGACGAGCAGTATGTCGATAGCCTGACCGGCATGTACAAGGAGAAGTTCCTTCTCCATTACAACTTCCCGCCCTATTCGGTTGGTGAAACCGGCCGCATGGGTTCGCCAGGCCGCCGCGAAATCGGCCATGGCAAGCTTGCCTGGCGCGCCATTCGTCCGATGCTGCCGACCGCCGACCAGTTCCCCTACACGCTGCGCGTCGTCTCGGAGATCACCGAATCCAACGGTTCGTCCTCGATGGCCACCGTCTGCGGCACCTCGCTGGCGCTGATGGATGCCGGCGTTCCGCTGGCAAAGCCGGTTGCGGGCATTGCCATGGGCCTTATCAAGGAAGGCGAGCGCTTCGCGGTTCTCTCCGACATCCTCGGTGACGAGGATCACCTCGGCGACATGGACTTCAAGGTCGCCGGCACCGAAGGCGGCATCACCTCGCTGCAGATGGACATCAAGATCGACGGCATCACCGAGGAGATCATGAAGATCGCTCTCGGCCAGGCCAAGGACGGTCGTTTGCACATCCTGGGCGAGATGGCCAATGCGCTGACCGGCGCGCGCGCCGAACTCGGCGAATTCGCTCCGCGCATCGAGGTCATGCACATCCCGACCGACAAGATCCGTGACGTGATCGGTTCGGGCGGCAAGGTCATCCGCGAGATCGTGGAAAAAACCGGCGCCAAGATCAACATCGAGGACGACGGCACGGTCAAGATCGCTTCTTCCAATGCCAAGGAGATCGAGGCGGCGAAGAAGTGGATCCACACCATCGTTGCCGAGCCGGAAGTCGGTGAAATCTACGAAGGCACGGTCGTCAAGACCGCCGACTTCGGCGCTTTCGTCAACTTCTTCGGCCCCAAGGACGGCCTGGTCCACATCTCGCAGCTTGCCAACGACCGCGTCGCCAAGACGTCGGACGTGGTCAAGGAAGGCGACAAGGTCTGGGTCAAGCTGATGGGCTTCGACGAGCGCGGCAAGGTTCGCCTGTCGATGAAGGTCGTCGACCAGGCCACCGGCAAGGAACTGGCCAAGGAAAAGAAGCCTGAAGGCGAAGAAGACGCCGCCTGATTGGGCTGATTTAGCGATCAAACGGGCGTGCCATCATGGCGCGCCCGTTTTCGTTTTATCGCCAGTTTTGATGAGATGACACTCTACGTTGCCCCTCTCTTTCCTGCCGGACATCTCCCCCACAAGGGGGAGATCATTCACCTCAGCGTGTTCGCCAATTCACGACGTCGCAGAACGGGTGGGTCCATCGCGGCCGGCTGATCTCCCTCCTTGTGGGGGAGATGTCCGGCAGGACAGAGAGGGGCGCTGTCCCGCTGCGGTCGGCCAACAGCACGAACAAAGAAACCGGTATCCATGTCCACTGAACCGTTGAAAACCCTGTTCCACCCCTTCGAGGCCGACGCGGTTCCCTTGCCGGCCAAGGGCGCAAAAATTCTGTTCCTCGGCGCGGAACCCGGCTTTCGCTTGCCGGATGGGTTCGACGCGCCATTGCACCTCGTGCAGGGCTTTCGCCCCTCCTTGCGGGTGCTTGAAACGGCCGGACACATGGTAACGTCTCGCCCGCAAGGCGAAGGCTGCGACATGGCGCTCATCCTGGCCGGTCGCCATCGCGGCCAGAACGAACTGCGCATCGCTGATGCGCTGGAGCGCACCGCACCGGGCGGGTTGATCCTAGTCGCCGGTAGCAAGGACGATGGCATCGCGCCCTTGCGCAAGCGCATCGGGGAATTGGTGGCGCTTGAGGGACATCTGCCGAAACATCACGGCATCGCCTTCTGGTTCCGGCGGCCGGAAAGCGACGAGGTGGCCAAGACGCTTCGTGCCGTCAATCCCGAGCTTCTGGTCGAGGATCGCTTCCATACCGCACCGGGCATGTTCTCCTTCGACCGGATCGACACAGGCTCTAAACTGCTGGCCGATCATCTGCCCCGCGACCTTCGCGGTCACGTTGCCGATTTCTGTGCCGGCTGGGGTTATCTGTCGGTCGAAGTCCTGGCGCGCTGTCCCGGTGTGACCGGCCTCGATCTCTATGAGGCGGATTTCGAGGCGCTGGAGGCCGCGAAACGCAATGTTGTCAAAGGCGAGATCGAGCCCCGTTTTTTCTGGATCGACCTGCTTGCAGAGCCGGCCGAGCAGCGTTACGACGCCATCGTCATGAACCCGCCCTTTCACCGGGCGCGCGCCACTGAGCCTGAAATCGGTGCCGGCATGATCCGCGCCGCCGCCAAGGCGCTCAAGCCGGGCGGGCGGCTGTTCATGGTGGCCAACCGGCAATTGCCCTATGAGGCGACGCTGGACGCCGCGTTTTCGAGCTATGGCGAGATCGTCCGCGAGGGCATGTTCAAGGTGTTTTCCGCACGCCGCTGAAACCCGCTTCTAGCGCAGATTGGCGAAGCGCCGTTCCAGCACCTGGCGCTCAGCGACAGCGGTGCCCGCCTCGACCGTCAGCGGCGCCGGCAGGCCGAACAGGAAGCCTTGCACCACCTCGCATCCGGCCGCGCGCAGCAGCGTCGCCTGGTTCTCCGTCTCCACCCCTTCGGCGATGATGGAAACACCAAGGGCGCGCGAAAGCCCGACAATGGTGGAGACGACCGCGCCGGAATTCGAATCGGTATCCATGCGGCTGACGAAGGAGCGGTCGATCTTGAGTTTTCCGAACGCGAAATCGATCAGGTAGCTGAGATTGGAATAGCCGGTGCCGAAATCGTCGACGGCGACCGAAATGCCCATTTCGGCAAGCTGCTTCAGGATCGCGGCGGCGCGGACACGGTCCTGCATCATCGCCGTCTCGGTAATTTCCAGTTCAAGCCGGGAGGGCTCGATGCCGGTTTCGGCAATCGTGCTGCGGACAAGGCCGATGAAGTCCTTGGTCATGAACTGCACCGGCGAGATGTTGACGGCGACGAAGCAGTCGTCGGGCAGGTAGCGGGCATCGGTGCAAGCCTTGCGCAGCACCCATTCGCCGATGGGCACGATCATGCCGGTTTCCTCGGCGATCGGGATGAATTCCATAGGCTGGATCATGCCGCGTTCGGGATGCTTCCAGCGGATCAACGCCTCGTAGCCCACGGTGCGGCCGGTAGAAAGGTCGAATTGCGGTTGGTAGTGCAGGCCGAAATCGCCCCGCAGGAATGCCGGGTGAAGCTCGGACTCGACCCACTGGCGGTGTTCGGCGACCTTTCCCATTTCAGGCTGGAAGACGGACCAGTTTCCCACCCCGCTGGCCCGTGCATGCTGCAGGGCCAGGTTGGAATGCCGCAACAAGAGAACCGGATCGGTTCCATCCTTGGGCATGGCGACGACGCCCATGGAAATGCTGACGGCCTGCAAATGCGTGGATAGCTGGTAAGGCTCCGTCATCGTGTCGATCAACCTGCTGGCAATCGATTCCATGGAGCCGGCGGTGATTTCGCGGTCGGGAAGCAGGATGGCGAACTCGCTGGCCCCGATGCGCCCCATCACCAGGCCATCGGGAACGCAGCCTTGCAGGCGCTGCGCGAAAAGGCGGATCAGTTCGTCGCCCTGGCTGTAGCCGATTGCATCGTTGATCGCCTTGAACCGGTCGATGTCGATGTCGAGGAGATAGACCGGCTCGCCCGTTCTCGCCGTCGCCGATGCGGCTTCGGCGATCTTGCCGACCATGGCGGGCCGCGCCAGAAGGCCGGTCAGCTTGTCGAAATTGGTTTCCGAGAACACATAGTCGGCGGATTCGTCGACGCCCGCATAGAAGGACAGGGCAGCGCCGGCCGCGGCAAGCGCGCAAAGTGCGGCGATAATGCCGACCACCGTTGCGGCGTCCAGCCCGGCCAGCCCGTCGCCAAACCCGAACTTCAGGCCCCAGATGCCAAGAATGAAACTACCGATGCCGGAACTGGCAATGGTGATGAGCCTAAACGTCGGCGTACGGTTCGGGTTTTTGACGAAAGACATACAAAACGTCCCCAGGAAGGGACGCTTATACCCTAACTCTACTTAAAATGCGTTTCCGCGCTTTGCTACAATTTTAGCGAAACCTATTCCCGTCCGCCATCCATTTCCTTGAGCGCCTCGAGCGTCGGCATGGAGACGATATGGTAGCCCGAGTCGACATAATGGATTTCGCCGGTAACGCCGGAGGACAGGTCGGACAGGAGGTAGAGGGCGGAGCCGCCGACTTCGTCGATGGTGACGGTGCGGCGCAGCGGCGAGTTGCGCTGCTGATAGCCGAACATGTGGCGGGCATCGGAAATGCCGGCGCCGGCAAGGGTGCGCACCGGGCCGGCAGAAATGCCGTTTACCCGGATCCCGCGCGGGCCATAATCATTGGCGAGGTAGCGCACGCTGGCTTCCAGGCCTGCCTTGGCGACACCCATGACGTTGTAGTTCGGCATGACGCGGACCGAGCCGGCATAGGTCAGCGTGACCATCGCACCGCCGTCCTTCATCAGGGCCGCGGCATGGCGCGCGACCTCGGTGAACGAATAGCAGGAAACGACCATGGTGCGCACGAAGTTGTCGCGGCTGGTATCGGCGTAAAGGCCCTTCAACTCGTTCTTGTCGGAGAACCCAATGGCATGGACGATGAAATCCAGTCCGCCCCAGGCGTCGCGCAGCGTGTCGAATGTCGCGGCGATCGACGCACTGTCTTCGACGTCGCACGGAACGACGAGCGACGCGCCGACCTGTTCGGCCAGCGGCTTGACCCGGCGTCCGAACGCTTCGCCCTGATAGGTGAAGGCGAGTTCGGCACCCTGTTCGGAAAGCTTCCTGGCGATGCCCCAGGCAATCGAATGATCGTTGGCCACGCCCATGACAAGCCCGCGCTTGCCCTTCATTAATCCAGTCATGGCGAGCAGTCCTTCGAGATGAGCGAGTAGCGAATAACGAATAGCGAGGTGTGAACGAAGGAAAGGTGAGCTGCGCGATAGGTAGGCATCTATCTATTCGCTACTCCCTATTCGCTCACGTGTAGCGCTGAAAGACCAGCGTGGCGTTGGTGCCGCCGAAGCCGAACGAGTTGGACAGCACGGTATCGATCCTGGCGTCGTCGATGCGCTTGCGCACGATCGGCATGCCCTCGAATTCCGGGTCCAACTGTTCGATATGCGCGCTCTCGCCGATGAACTTTCCCTGCATCATCAGGATCGAATAGATCGATTCCTGCACGCCCGCCGCCCCCAGCGAATGGCCGGTCAACGACTTGGTCGAGGTGATGTAGGGCATCGCGTCGCCAAACACCTCGCGGATGGCGCCCATTTCCTTGGAATCGCCGACCGGCGTCGAGGTGCCGTGCGTGTTGATGTAGTCGATGGGCGTCGAAACCGTGGCTATCGCCTGCCGCATGCAGCGCTTGGCGCCTTCGCCCGATGGCGCGACCATGTCATGGCCGTCGGATGTGGCGCCATAACCGACGATCTCGGCGTAAATCTTCGCGCCGCGCGCCTTGGCATGCTCCAGTTCCTCAAGGATAAGAACACCCGCGCCGCCGGCAATGACGAAACCGTCGCGGCTGACGTCATAGGCGCGCGACGCCGTGGAAGCCTGGTCGTTGAACTTGGACGACATCGCGCCCATGGCGTCGAACAGGTCGGACATGGTCCAGTCGAGGTCTTCGTGGCCGCCCGCGAACATCACATCCTGCTTGCCCCACTGGATCAGTTCGGCCGCGTTGCCGATGCAATGCGCCGAGGTCGAGCAGGCCGACGAGATCGAATAGTTGACGCCGTGGATCTTGAACCATGTGGCCAGCGTGGCCGACGCCGTGGACGACATCGCCTTCGGCACCGCGAACGGGCCGATGCGCTTGGGCGAACCGTTCTTCAAGGTGGTTTCGGCCGCTTCGACGATGACGCGGGTGGACGGGCCGCCCGAACCCATGACGATGCCGGTGCGCTCATTGGTTATGTCGCTTTCCTCAAGCCCGGAATCGGCGATGGCCTGGACCATGGCGACATGGTTCCACGCCCCGCCGCGCGACAGGAAGCGCATGGCGCGCCGATCGACCAGTTCCGTCGGGTCGAGCGTCGGCGCGCCCCAGACCTGCGAGCGGAAGCCATGTTCGGCGAAGGATTCGGAAAAGCTGATGCCGGATCTGGCATCGCGCAGCGAAGCCTGCACCTCGGCTGCGTCGTTTCCGATGGACGATACGATGCCGAGGCCTGTCACTACGACGCGTCTCATGGGCGGGTTCCTTCCAGAGTCTCGGTGCCGGTCAGGCGGCTGCTTCCTGCTTCGACAGGCCGACCTTCAGGTCGGTTGCCTTGTAGATAGGTTCGCCATCGGCTTTCAGCCAGCCATCGGCGATGCCGAGCACCAGTCTTCCGCGCATGACGCGCTTGAAGTCGATGCCGTATTCGACCTTCTTGACCGAAGGCGTGACCATGCCCTTGAATTTTACCTCGCCGGTGGACAGCGCCATGCCCTTGCCGGGTTCGCCCAGCCAGCCGAGGAAAAAGCCGGTGAGCTGCCACATGGCATCGAGGCCAAGGCAGCCGGGCATGACCGGGTTGCCGATAAAGTGGCAGGGGAAGAACCAGAGATCGGGCTTGATGTCGAATTCGGCGCGGATGAAGCCCTTGTCGAACTCGCCGCCGGTTTCGCTGATCTCGGTGATGCGGTCGAACATCAGCATTGGCGGGGCCGGCAGTTGGGCGTTGCCCGGCCCGAACAGTTCGCCGCGCGCGCAGGCGAGCAGTTCCTCGTAGCCGTAACTGGATTTACCCACCATTGAGCGCCATCTCCAATCTGTTCGGGCGGCATACGCCCCTGCTTTTGGTTTTCCTGACACGTTTCAGGCCGAAAACCGACATTTGCGATTAACCTGCCACTCTTGCTGGGTCAATGCGCGCTATTGATCGTATAGCGCCGAACGAATATATGTTGAAGCGCAAGCAGAGGTAATCCGTCTTCTGTTTCGACCGTTTCCGCCTTTCGGGACCGAAATGAGGCGTTTCGGTAAAAGATGACGTTGAATCGACCAAGGGAAAGAGTTGCTGTGGACAAGCGGGTTCGAGATGCCGGCCTCAGGCCGACACGTCAGCGCATAGCGTTGGCCGACCTGATTTTTGCCAAGGGCGACCGCCATCTTTCGGCGGAAGAACTGCATGAGGAGGCGCAGGCGTCAGGCGTGCCCGTGTCGCTGGCAACCGTCTACAATGCGCTGCATCAGTTCACGCAGGCCGGTCTTCTGCGCATTCTGGCCGTGGAAGGCGCGAAGACCTATTTCGACACCAATACCTCCGACCATCACCACTTCTATGTCGAAGGCGAAAATAGGGTCTTCGACATCGACGGCGGGCAGGTGACCGTCGGTAACCTGCCCGAGCCGCCGGAAGGTATGGAAATCGTCAATGTCGACATCGTGGTGCGGCTGCGCCCGCGCCGCAAGGCCGTCGGCCTGGAGCCGCGCGAAGCCGATTGACCGGGCGAAAATCGCTGGCCGCTTTCAAGAATCACAAAACCGCTTATTTCGGTGCTTCGGAGCGAAAAGTCAGTCCTTGACCTTTTCGCCGGGATAAGCGCCCCACAGGGACGACTGGCTGAGCCAGCCCGTGTGGCCGTCGAAAGTCATTTCGCACCACTGGCCGTTGCACGCCTTGATCGAGCCGATGACACCCGGTTCGATAATGGCGATCACGGACGCTTTTTCGTCCGGCTCGCGGAGCAGGTTGATGCGGGTTTCCTTGCCTCGTTGCCAGGGCGTGACGATGGCCGTGCGCCGGCCCGACAGCAGGGATTGGTTGATCCAGCCTTCCGAGCCTTCCGCGTCGCGCACCCGCCGCCAGGTGTCGTATTCCTGCACGATCTCCATCGGCAGGCCGGACTTCGTGTACATCCATTCCACGGAATAGTTCACGCCCGGTCCGACGCGGGAGTTGACGCGGCCTGACTTGAGGCTGACGAAGCGGGGCAGGGGCAGGCCGCTGGGCCCAAGCGTCACGCTTTGCACGGGGGCCGCGGCACTTTGCGCGTCCGCAGGGGTGGAGAGCGCCATCGTGCCCAGGAATGCTGCGCTGAGGGCCAGGCGAAGCGACGCGAAACCAGACACTTTGTTCGTTTCTCCAACAGGACGGGCCGGCGGCAGGCGCCTTTTTCTTTGTCATCGGCGGCGCTGCTTGATACATGACATTCATGCTGCGGCCGGTTTCCAGTTTGGCTGGTCTTGGTTAAAGAGGTCTCAACAGGTTCGGGTTCGAGGATAAAATGGCCGGCAAAAAGAAGCCCCTCGTCATCATCACGCGCAAACTGCCCGACGCGGTCGAGACGCGCATGCGCGAACTGTTCGACGCGAGGCTGAACGTCGAGGACCGGCCGATGACGCAGCCCGAACTGGTTGCGGCGGTGCGCGAGGCCGATGTGCTGGTGCCCACCATCACCGATACCATCGATGCCGCGCTGATCGAGCAGGCGGGCGAGAACCTCAAGCTGATCGCCAATTTCGGCAACGGCATCGACAAGATCGACGTCGCCGCCGCCGCCAGGAAGGGCATCACCGTTACCAACACGCCCAACGTGCTGACGGAAGACACGGCAGACATGACCATGGCGCTGATGCTGGCGCTGCCGCGCCGGCTGACCGAAGGCGCCAATGTGCTGACCGGCGACAACCGCTGGCCCGGCTGGTCGCCGACCTGGATGCTCGGCCGGCGCATCTGGGGCAAGCGGCTGGGCATCGTCGGCATGGGCCGCATCGGTACCGCCGTCGCCAAGCGGGCCAAGGCGTTCGGCCTTTCGATCCATTACCACAACCGCCACCGCGTGCTGCCGGCGGTGGAAGAGGGGCTGGAGGCCACCTATTGGGAAAGCCTCGACCAGATGCTGGCCCGCATGGACATCATCTCGGTCAATTGCCCTTCGACGCCGGCAACGTTTCATCTCTTGTCGGCGCGCCGGCTGGCCTTGCTCCAGCCTACGGCCTACATCGTCAATACCGCGCGCGGCGACATCATCGACGAAGACGCGCTGGTCAAGCTGATCCACGAGGGCAAGATTGCCGGCGCCGCCCTCGACGTGTACGAAAACGAGCCGGCCCTGAACGCCAAGCTTCTCAAGCTGGCCACCAAGGGCAAGATGGTGCTGTTGCCGCATATGAGTTCAGCCACCATCGAAGGCCGCATCGACATGGGCGAGAAGGTCATCATCAACATTCGCGCCTTTGTCGACGGCCACCGCCCGCCCGACCGCGTACTGCCGCTGCGGACGTGAGTCCTAGAGGGTCACCGTCAACTCGCCATTTTCGCTGATCGCGACCGTCTTGCCGCGATATGCGTCGAAGCTTTCGCGGGCCAGCCGCAGCGCCGGCGGTGTCGGCCAACCCATCTCCCGCGCCACGATCAGCCCGAGCAGCAGGATCGCGTCAGGCTCGTGCAGCACGAGTGCTGCCGGTGCATGGCCGTTATGGACGAGTTCCAGCAGGACCGCCGAGGCGGACGACGAGCCGATGGTTCCCGGCAGGAACAACACGCGCCCGGCGATGGTCTGGCCGCATTGCGGATGCCGTACATCGGCGATCCGCCCGGTTTTTGCATCGACCCCACCCCAGAAGCTGATCGGAGCTGTCAGCACCAGCGCCTCGCCCGCACCAGCGCCTCCCGGCACCAGGATTTCCGCGACGCCGGTCATGTCGCGATGTCCTCGAAAACGGGCTTGCCAAGAACGGCGCTTTCGACGCAATCCGCCAGCGAGCCGTAGAGCACGAAATAGCCGGTATTGCCCGGCGCGTAATGGGCGAACTTGCCTGAATTGGTCATCAGCACGCCGTCAGTCAGCACAGGCAGGATCGGCGTCACCACCACGCAGGTATCGGCGACGATGGTGACGCTGCTTGCCTCGAGCGATGCACGCCTGCCGTTCTGTTCCAGAAGCGCAAGCACATGGCGGCCGGTGCAGGCATAGAAGGGCACGCTGAGCCGCCGCCCGGCGATCCGCCGCTCCAGCGTCTCGAATTCCGCCGCCGAAAGATGCGGACTGCCGATGGCGACGGCATCGATGGCTTGCGGCTTTACCGCCGTCGAAAGGGCTGCGCGTGCCGCAGCGACCATTTCCACTGTCACGCGGATGACGGTTTCGGGTTCGACGCCGCCAAGGGCGGCATCAGTGTCCGGGGCTTCCGGGGTGACGCCGGCAATGTGAAAAAGCCCGACCGCGCCGGAAGATGCCGCAGCGGCGCCAAACGCCTTCAGCGCATCCTCGCCCGGATGGCGCGAAATGCCGGAGACGACGCCCACGGCGCTGCCTGCCTCGCGCCCGTAAAGGCTGCCGAGGATCGGCCAAGCGATTTCGGAGTGGAGGAAGGCTGCGGGCAGGCCGGAAACGTCGAACAGCAGCGTCGCGCGCCTGTTTTCCGGCCGGTGCAGCCCATAATCGGGGGCATGGCCGGCAATGGCGCAGGCAATGTCGAGAAAATCGCCATAGCGGTTGGTGCGTGCGCCTAGAACCGAATTGCAGAACACGACGGCGTTGGATTCGCCCCAGGCGACATCGCTGCCCTGTGCCGGGCGATGTCCGGCCTGATAGGGCGCGCAGGTCCAGCTTGGTTCGCAGCCGAGCTTGCGATAGGCTTCCATCATTCTCCGCGCCATGCCGCGCTGCGGCTCTTCCAGCCGGACCTTGGAGCAGCCCATCAGGTCGAGCGCGCCGACATTGAGCGTCGCGCGCACCGCGACCTTCGCGCCGCCTGCGACCAGCCTTTCGGCAAACAGCGTGCCGGAATCGCCGTGATAGAGCGCGCCGTCTATATGCGCCGAGGCGATCGGGATGAGGCGTTGCGCGCCGAGCAACCGCGCGCTTTCAGCGACGATGCGCATGGCCATGGCCGCGCCGTCGCTTCCCGCCGCGATCGAGCGCTGTTCAGGGGTAAGGTCGAGCGCCAAGCGCTATCACTCCTTCGGGCTTGAATAGCGGATGGTGTCGAAGCGGGCGGCAAGCGCATCGTAGAGCAAGAGCCGGCCGACCAGCGGTTCGCCAATGCCGGTAATGAGCTTGATCGCTTCCATCGCCTGCAGCGTGCCGATGACACCCGGCAGCGCGCCCAAAACGCCGGCGGCGGCGCAAGATGGCACCAGCCCGGCCGGCGGCGGTTCGGGAAAAAGATCGCGATAGGACGGGTTTTGCCGCCCGTCGCTTGCCCTCTCGAACGGCTTCAGCACGGTTATCGATCCGTCGAAGCGGCCGATGGCGGCATGCACCAGCGGTTTGTGTTCCGCAGCGCAAGCGTCGGCGACCGCATAGCGCGTCTCGAAATTGTCGGAACCGTCGATCACGACATCATAGCCGGAGACGAGGGCAGGGGCGTTTTGCGCCGTCAGGCGCAGGGCATGCAGTTCGACCGCGACATGGGGATTGATCCGCGCAATCGACGCTTTTGCGCTTTCGCCCTTGCTTTGGCCAATGGACGCCGTTTCGTGGATGACCTGACGATGCAGGTTGGACAGCGACACGGTGTCGTCATCGACGATGCCGAGCGTGCCGACGCCGGCGGCGGCCAGATATTCGAGCACCGGCGAGCCGAGCCCGCCCGCGCCGATCACCAGCACCCGCGCGCGCTTCAGCTTCTGCTGGCCCGCGCCGCCGATCTCCGGCAGCACGATATGGCGGGCATAGCGTTCCAGTTCTTCGTCGGTGAGGGTGGTCATGGGG
This sequence comes from Mesorhizobium sp. A623, assembly GCF_054489405.1. Lineage (NCBI taxonomy): Bacteria > Pseudomonadati > Pseudomonadota > Alphaproteobacteria > Hyphomicrobiales > Phyllobacteriaceae > Mesorhizobium > Mesorhizobium sp. A623. Next base: position 96,309 of record NZ_JBTMXB010000014.1, on the reverse strand, counting down.
AAACCATAGTGCGGGCCGGAATGCTTGTCAGTAGCCGGTCGTTGGCCCAACCGCGCCGTGATCGACGCTCAGGAACTGCGCGCGGCCCTTGAGGCTGGCAAACAGCGAGGGTTCCGTGCCGGTCATGAAGACCTGGCAATTCAATTCCTCGAGGATGGAAAAAAGCGCTGCGCGCCGCCCGCCGTCCAGATGTGCGGCGATCTCGTCCAGCAGGAGGATGGGCCTCATGCCCGACATTTCACCGGTCAGCCGTGCATGCGACAGAATGATGCCGACCAGCAGCGCCTTTTGCTCGCCGGTCGAGCAGAGTTCGGCGGGCATCGCCTTGGGCCGGTGGCGCACGACAAGATCGGAGCGGTGCGGCCCGTCCAGCGTGCGCCCGGCTGCGCGGTCGCGCTCGCGTCCGGAGGCAAGCATCCGGCGAAACCGTTCCTCGACGTCGACCGCGGCAGCCGAGCCGATCTGCTCCTCCAGTTCGCCGGAAAGCGCCAGGTTGGCCTGCGGAAAGGGGCTGTCGCTCGGCAATCTTTCGATCATGGCCGCAAGCAGGCGCGCCAGTTCGACCCTGGCTGCGGCAATCGCCACCCCGGTTTCGGCCATCTGCGTTTCGATGGCTTCGAACCAGGGGTCGTTGCGCGATCCTTCGGCAAGCAGGCGGTTGCGTCCGCGCATCGCTTTTTCATAGTCGAGCGCACGTTGACCATGGCCGGCATCGACCGCCAGGACCAGCCGGTCGAGAAAGCGGCGACGGTCGCCCGCCGGTCCGGTAAACAGCGCGTCCATGGCGGGCGTCAGCCACACGACCCGCAGCCATTCCAGCATGGCATCGGTCGAACGCGCCGACGCGCCGTTGATGCGCACCCGCCTTGCCGCATCGCCGGCAATGATGCCGGTTCCGATTTCGACATCGCCTTGCGGGCCGTCAAGTGCGGCGTGAAGGGCAAAGCCGCCGTCGCCGCCTTCGCGCGCGACATCGCCGTAGGGCGCGCGGCGCAGGCCGCGCCCCGGCGTAAAAAGTGAAATCGCTTCCAGAAGATTGGTCTTGCCAGCGCCGTTGTCGCCGGTGAACACCACCGCACCGGGCCGCAAATCGATGGCCAACCCAGCATAGTTGCGAAAGTTGGTCAGCGACAGTCTGGTGAGGTGGGTTGCGCCGTTAGCTGGCATAGGCCTGCGCCACAGGGTAACTGACTTCCAACGGGCGCCTACACCCGCATCGGCATCAGCACGTAGAGCGTGGTCTCGTCGCTGGCGTCGTGGATCAGCGTTGGAGAACCGGCATCGGCAAGCATGAACCTGGCCTCGCTGCCGGTCAGCTGCGCTGCGACATCGAGCAGATAGCGTGCGTTGAAGCCGATCTCGATCGGGTCGGACGAATAATCCGCCGCAAGTTCTTCGGTGGCGCTGCCGGAATCGGGATTGTTGACGGCAAGCGTCACCTGGCCCTCAGCGATGGACATCTTGACCGCGCGTCCGCGTTCCGACGAGATGGTCGAGACACGGTCGACGGCAGCGGCAAAGCTCTGCCGGTCGATGACCAGCTTCTTGTCGTTGCCGGTCGGGATGACGCGCTGGTAATCCGGGAAGGTGCCGTCGATCAGCTTCGAGGTCAGCACGACTGAGCCGATGGTGAAGCGGATTTTCGTTTCCGAAAGCTCGGTGGTGACGGCGACATCCGGGTCGTCGACCAGCTTCTGCAATTCGCTGACCGTCTTGCGCGGAATGATGATGCCCGGCATGCCTTCCGAGCCGGCCGGCGCTTCCATCTCGGCGCGCGCCAGCCGGTGGCCGTCGGTTGCCACCGAGCGCAGCTTGAGCTTGCCGCCCACTTCATGCGTGTGAAGGTAGATGCCGTTCAAATAATAGCGCGTTTCTTCGGTCGAGATGGCGAACTGGGTCTTTTCGATCAGGCCCTTGAGGGCCGTCGAGTCGAGCCGGAAGATATGCGAGAACGAACCCGCCGACAGTTCTGGAAAGTCGGATTGCGGCAGGCATTGCAGGCGGAAACTGGAGCGGCCGGAGGCGACCGTCATGGCGTTGCCGTCTTCGTCCGTCTTGAGCATCACTTCCGCGCCATCGGCCAGCTTGCGCACGATGTCGTAGAGAAGATGCGCCGGCACGGTCGTCGCACCACCCTGTTCGACCCTGGCGGGCGTTGCCTCTGTGATTTCCAGGTCGAGGTCGGTCGCCTTCATTTCAAGGCTGGCACCATCGGCCGCCAGGAGCACGTTGGACAGGATCGGAATGGTATTGCGGCGCTCGACCACGCGGTGGACGTGGTTGAGGGATTTCAGGAGATTTGACCGTTCCAGGATGACGCGCATGACGATAGAGGCTCACTTGACTGAACAAGCGGGTCGCCGATGACCGGTGCCCGCGGAAGGTCTGAACAGGGTCAGATTTGCGCCAAACTGACAGGAAAATCCATTCAAACGCAAGCCCGCGAAGCCGGTTCAGGACGGCATCGCAGGCTTTTTGGGGATAACACCGCCGAAACAGCGTTCGGCGGCATTCGGCCTGCGTTCAAGCCTGGTCGTTGATCAGCCTGCGCAGCAGTTCCAGTTCCTGCGCCAGCGTGTTGTCGCCGCCGGAAAGGTCTTCGATCTTGCGCACCGCGTGCAGGACCGTGGTGTGGTCGCGCCCGCCGAAACGCCGGCCGATTTCCGGCAGCGAGCGCGGCGTCATCACCTTGGCCAGATACATGGCGATCTGCCTCGGCTTGACGATGGTGCGGGTGCGGCGGTTGGACAGAAGCTCGGTCTTCGAAACGTTGTAATGGCGGGCAACGATGCGCTGGATGTCTTCGATGCGAACCCGCTTCGGCTCGCCGGTGCGGTAGATATGGCCGAGGATCTCGTCGATGCGGTCGATGGTGATTTGCGGCTCGAAGGACTGGCGGAACAATAGCTGGTTGAACGCGCCTTCCAGTTCGCGGCCGCTGCCGGTCACGGTGCGAGCGACGTGGTTGAGGATTTCCTCGGAAATATCGAGCGGCGTGCCTTGGGCCGTCGCCGTCTCCAGGCGAAGCTTGAGCATGTCGAGGCGCATGGAGAAATCCGGCGCCGACATTTCCAGCGCAACACCGCCATTGAGACGGGAGCGAACGCGCGGCTCCAGCGATTCCAACTCGGAAGGCGGGCGGTCGGCCGCAACCACCACCTGCTTGGCGCTGTCGAGCAGCATGTTGATGAGATGGCAGAATTCATGCTGAATCGACTTGCCCTGCAGGAACTGCATGTCGTCGATGATGAGGAGGTCGATGTCGCGCAACTGTTCCTTCAGCGTCAGGGCGTTGTTGTCGCGGATGGCCGTGGCGAAGCGCCACATGAAATACTCCGCCGTCAGATAAACGACGCGCGATTTCGGGTTCTGCCGCAGTGCTTCGGCCGCGATAGCCTGTAGAAGATGCGTTTTGCCGAGACCGACCGAGGCGTGCAGGAAAAGCGGGTTGAAGCGCACGGCATTGGACTGGGATTCCGCCACGGCGCGGGCCGCAGCGAACGCAACCCGGTTCGACGGGCCTTCGATGAAGGAGGAGAACGTATAGCGCGGATCGAGCGGCGAGCCGAGCACGCTTTGGCGCATCTCGCCATCGGCGGGACGCCCATGTGGCATGGCCGAACGCTCGGGCCGGCCCGCTACCGTGCTGGAGGCAAGCGCTGTCTGGGTCTGCCGCGTCGCCTTGGATGCGGGCAGGGCCTCGGCCTGGGGGCTGGGAACATGGCGCGTGGCCGTCCGCACGATGATTTCGATCTTCAGGAGGTCCGGATCCTCCTGCTTCCATAGTTCGCAGATGACGTCGAGATAGTGCCCGTTGATCCACGAGCGCAAGAATGCGGTCGGGACCGAGATGCGAATGATCCCCTTGGACGCTTCCGCCAGTTTCATCCGGCCGAACCAGCTTGAATAGACTTCGCTGCCAAGGCGCGCCTTCAACTGGATCTTGACGCGCTCGAACCTCGATTCCGCTTCGCTGGACGCCGCCATCCGATCCCCATGGGCCAAATTTACCTGAAGAGGGAGGTTGTCACCAAACTCCCTGTCGACGCCGCTTTGCATGCTTAAATTCCTTGTACCTGTTTGCGCCGGGGGTGCGCCTCCTGCACCCTTGGTCCGGCGATCTGCCATTCCTTGGAAATTCGCAGCCGCCGCCGGCCACAAACCCAGTCCCCCCGAGGAACTAACGCTCCTCGGAAATGCCGCCCCGCAAGGCATAGCAACAGCGTCCGGCAAACTGCCGGACCGGTAACAATGCTACGCTACCCCAGTCCCCACGCATCGAAAGCAAACCAAACCCGTTCGCGGAGGTTGCCCCGCGTTGTGAATTCCGCCAATTTTGGCTGGCCTATTTAGGTAGGTAGAGAGCCGCTGGCCCTTCCCTTTCGATGGAGGGACACTACCGAATTCCCTGTGGACAGGGCAAGGGCGCGACTAACACATTTTTAACGAATCTGGTTACCGGGACGGTTGCCGGGAGCTTGCCGGCAGGGTCGCTTCAGGCAAAGCCGTTGTGATTCAAACTCTTTTCCGGGAAACCGGAAAACGGGCCGCGCCGGTTAATTTTTTTTTATAATTCGCTTGACAGCAACTTGTCCCCGCTTGGCGGCCGGCGCTGTGCAGAACCTGTGCATTACCTGTTGTAAATATTTGAAAAGAATAACTTATTTGTGACAGGCGACGCGACGCTGCCGCGGTTCGGCCTGCTGCTGAAACATTCGTCTCGATGAATATGCCGGCAAAGATTTAAAGGCGTCGGGCGTCGGATACAAATTGCTCTTTTTTAAACCATTGCCGGCAAACGCAAAAAGCCCGGCGCGGTGCGCCGGGCTTTTACGAAAATCCAAAAATGCGGTCAGGCAGTCAGCGTCTTGACGCGATGGGCCAGACGCGAAACTTTGCGGGACGCTGTGTTCTTGTGCAGGACGCCTTTGGTGGCGGCGCGCATCAATTCCGGCTCGGCTGCCTTGAAGGCGGCTGCGGCAGCGACCTTGTCGCCGGCCGCCAGTGCCTCTTCGACCTGGCGGACATAGGTGCGAACGCGCGAGCGGCGGTTCTTGTTGATGGCCGCACGGCGGACGATCTTGCGCGTGGCCTTTTTGGCCGAGGAGGTATTGGCCATGACGCCTCTTTCCGATCTCTGTGGTGAGCGCTTGCGCGCAAAAAACAACGGGCAGCCGCAGGGCCACCTCGATTGGTGCGGCTTATAATTCAGCTTTCCCGGCGCGTCAACGCTGAACCCCAGTCTTTTTGCGGTCTACGATGATCTCTTGTTGCGGTCTGCGACGATCAGCGATTGACGAAATTCGCCTTCCGCTTCTCGGTAAAGGCGGCCATGCCTTCTTTCTGGTCCTCGAGCGCGAACATGGAGTGGAAAAGGCGCCTTTCGAAACGCAATCCCTCGCACAACGTCGTCTCAAAGGAGCGGTTGACGGCTTCCTTGGCCATCATCACCGCCGGCAGCGAAAAGTCGGCGATCTTCGTGGCCGCCTTCAGCGCTTCCTCGAGCAATGTCTCGGCCGGCACGATTCGCGAGACGAGGCCGCAGCGCTCGGCCTCGGCGGCGTCCATCATGCGGCCTGTCAGCACCAGGTCCATGGCCTTTGCCTTGCCGACGAAGCGGGTGAGTCGCTGCGACCCGCCCATGCCCGGCATGACCCCAAGCGTAATCTCCGGCTGGCCGAACTTGGCGTTGTCGGCGGCGATGATGAAGTCGCACATCATCGCCAGTTCGCAGCCGCCGCCCAGCGCATAGCCGGCGACCGCCGCGATTACCGGCTTGCGGGCGCGGGTAAACTCTTCCCAGCCGACGAAGAAGTCCTGCAGATAGGCTTCCACATAGGATTTGGATTGCATTTCCTTGATATCGGCGCCCGCCGCGAAGGCCTTTTCCGAGCCGGTGACGACCAGGCAGCCGATGCCGGCGTCCGCCTCGAATACCTTTACCGCGGCGAGAAGGTCGGCCAGCACCTGCGAGTTCAGCGCATTGAGCGCCTTCGGCCGGTTCAGCGTGATCAAGCCGACCTTGCCGCGCGTTTCCGTCAGGATCGTCTCATAGGCCATGTTTTTTCTCCTCGCATTCGCAACAAGCCATTCGATCTATCGCAATGCCGGCCCGCCCTCAATGCCAGCCGACTGTTGGGGCCGATAGATTGTCGGGGACGGGGCTTTCCTTCAGCGCTGGCACGTCGGGCAATAGAAGGTGGAGCGGCCGCTCTGGACGATGCGCTCTATATGGCCGTTGCAGCCGGGCGTCGGGCAGGGCGCTTCTTCGCGGTCGTAGACGGCGAAGGAATGCTGGAAATAGCCAAGGCTTCCATCGGCGTGGACATAGTCGCGCAGCGAAGAACCGCCGGCCGCGATGGCGTCTGCGATGACCGAACGGATGGCGGTGGCGAGACGCTCGCTCTGCTCACGGACCTTCTTGCCCGGCCCGGCGATGGTGCCGGCCGCCCGCAGCGGCGACAGGCCGGCGCGCCACAGCGCTTCCGACACATAGATGTTGCCAAGGCCGGCAACCAGCCGCTGGTCGAGAAGGGCAGCCTTGAGCGGTGCCTTGCGATCCTTGAACAGCGACGCGAGCAACGCGCCGTCCAGCGTATTGCCGGTCGGCTCGACACCGAGGCCGGCCAGCATCTTGTGTTCGTTGACCGGTCCCTCGGCAAACAGCATGAAGCCGAAGCGGCGCGGATCGTTGAAGATCACGCGGGCAGTGTCGCCCGCCGCCGAAACGAGGTGAAAGACGACATGGTCGTGGGCCGCGTTCTTGGAGCGGTCGTGGTGAAAAGCGCCGGGCACCTGTTCGGCGTCCTGCATCTCGATGCGGAAAGAGCCCGACATGCCGAGATGGCAGAGGAGGTTAGGCCCGCTTTCCATTTCCAGCGTCAGATATTTGGCGCGCCGGCCAAGCGACACGACCGTCTTGCCGCGGAGCCTTTCCGAAAACCGCTCGGGGAAGGGAAAGCGCAAATCGGGCCGGCGTGCCTCGACGCGCAGGATGCGCGCGCCTTCCAGAACGGGTTGCAGGCCGCGCCTTACCGTTTCGACCTCGGGCAGTTCAGGCATGGCCACCTATCGCGTGCAGGAATGACGTGCCGTGCTCGCTGCGCGACAGGCCAAGATGTTCGGCGACGGTAGCTCCAATGTCGGCGAAGGTCGGCCTCAGGCCGATGCCGCCGCCTTTGAAGCCGGGTGCGACGCCGAACACCGGAATGCGTTCGCGGGTATGGTCGGTGCCGCGCCATGTCGGGTCGTTGCCATGGTCGGCCGTCAGCACGAACAGGTCGCCGGGTCTCAGTCTCGCCAGTGCCTCGGGCAAGCGCCGGTCGAAGGCTTCGAGCGCCGCGGCATAGCCCGGAACGTCGCGGCGGTGGCCGAATTCGCTGTCGAAATCGACGAAGTTGGCGAAGACGAAGTCGCCGTCGCCCGCATCGTCCATCGCACCGAGCGCCTTGTCGAACATCGCCATGTTGCCCGCGCCCTTGCGGGTTTCGGAGACGCCGCGATGGGCGAAGATGTCGCCGATCTTGCCGATGGCGATGACGCGCCGGCCTTGCGCGGTCAATCGGTCGAGCAACGTCGGCTGAGGCGGCGACACGGCATAATCGCGGCGGTCGGGCGTGCGCTGGAAGGTGGCGGCGGTTTCGCCGATGAACGGTCGCGCGATCACGCGCCCGATCTTGAGCGGGTCGCACAGCCGACGCACCACCGTGCAGAATTCATAGAGCCGGTCGAGGCCAAAATAGGTTTCGTGCGCGGCGATCTGGAGCACCGAGTCCACCGATGTATAGCAGATGGGCTTGCCGGTCCGGATATGCTCCTCACCGAAATCCTCGATCACCGTGGTGCCGGGCGCATGGCGGTTGGCCAGGATGCCCGGAACCTTGCCTTCGCGGATCATGGCGTCGGTCAGCGAGGCGGGAAAGGAGGGCACCGTGTCGGGGAAATAGCCCCAGTCGAAAAGCGCGGGCAGGCCGGCGATTTCCCAATGGCCGGACGGCGTGTCCTTGCCGCTCGAAACTTCCTGCGCCGCGCCGTGAAAGGACGATGGAAGTAGCCGCGCAGCCCCGTCCTCGAACAAGAACCCGGTGGCGATTTCGGCTGCGTGCACCAGCCCAAGGGCGGCCATGTTGGGGATGGCGAGCGGGCCTTGGCGCAGGCCCAGCCTGTCGCCCATGCCGTCAGTGCAGGCCTGCGCGATATGCCCGAACGTGTTGGCGCCGGCATCGCCATAGCGCGCCGCGTCGGCAGCACCGCCTATGCCGAAAGAATCGAGTACGAAAACGAAAGCGCGCGCCATCCGAACCTGTGTGCATCAACCTGACGGCTGAGACATAGGAGTGCGCTCGCTCAATGGCAATCGGCAACTGGAGCCGGCCCTAGAGGAAACGCATCAGCAGGTGGCGCACGCGACCGATGTGCTCATGCGCGGCCGCAGATAATAGGTTTCGCTCATCGAGATGTTGCTGAAGGCGGAAGAGAGGCCCAGCGGTCGCTTGTCGCTCTCGGCGGCCCAGGCGATGACAGGCTTGTATTCAAGCGAACTCTGCACCCGCACGATATGGGTGCCGGCGATCTTGAGGGCATCCGGAACCGTGGTCTCGGATTCCTTGGCCTCACCGGCAGAATCGACGCCCTTCACCAGGCGGCGCGACCACGATACCTCGGCCCTCGGCGGGGTATCGCCGGTTATCTCGATCTCGGTGATGATGATTGTCGGGTCCGACCGGTTATAGGGCTGCAGCGTGGCCTGGCCGATCTGCATGATGGCCTTGAGGCTGGCAGGGGTTACGTTTTGCTGTTGAGCCACGAGATCGGCCACCATCGAGCCGATGCGGCTGACCTTCTTGCTGGTCTCGATGCCCTGCGACACTTCCATCGTGACGAAATACATGGCCAGCAGCAGGGGGGCGATGAATGCGAACTCGATTGCCGCCACACCGCGCCGGTCACGGCAAAGCCGGATCGCTTGCCTGATGCAGGCCGAAGCCTTGCGATGTGCCCCCGCACAAACCGACATCTTGTTGTCCTTCCCGTTGCCCCGTGCCGCCGTCAAATCAGTTGTCGAATGGTTCGTTTTGCCAGGTCGTCGAAGCGTAGTGCAGCGTCTTGCCCTTGCCCGCATTCGACATCCACGTGCTCATGAAATCGGTCATCACCGGCCATTTGTAGAACACCCGCAGCATGTTGATCGTGCCGGAGTCGCCGGGCGAGACAGTGAATGCGTTACCCGTTCCGCTCAACACGATGTCGCCATTGTTGATCGTGAAACCGGCAGCTGCGGCTTCGGCGAAAGTGTCGTATTTGCGCAGGTCGACCGACAGGCCGGGACAACCCTTGGCGACCATGATCTCGAGCCTGGAGCAGATTTCCTTCTCGACCTTGTCGGTGGCCTGCGGGGCCGTCAGCCCGGTCGTTCTCATCTGTCCCGTCCGGAACTGACGCGCCACGTCGTCGGTCGCATTGGCCATCACTTCCTGACCCGCAAACGAGATGCAGCTTTCGAGAATGGCGAAAACCAGCATGGAGAAGGGGATTGCAAGCGCCACGAACTCGATCGCGGTGCTGCCGCTGCGGTCGCGAAGGAACCGCCTGAGAAACCCGGTAGGTGCTGCCTTTTGTCTGACGCCTGCGGGCTTGGAATGGCTGCTCATGTCCGGTCCCTGCCGATCCTGATGCGGTTATCGGCCGGGACTGTAGCGGAAATCCGTTGAAGGCCGGTTTGGATGGTCGTTCAATTTGACGGATTTCGCTTTACCCGGCGCTAACCAGAAACAGGCCCGGCCGTGAACGAACATCGTCGACCCGATCAGTTCCCGCCGCTCAGTTCGCCCTCGGACTTCTTTTCGGCATCGGTCTTGAAGGAGCTTTCGCAATACGGCGTGCACGACATCGTCTGGACCTGCGCGCGGCGATAGATGCGGACCGACGATGCGTCCTGCCGAACCACAGTGACCTGTTCGTCGATGATCGGGCTGCCGTCGCTGTCGAGCACGACGAGGTTGGTAACGCCGAACCCCTTGCCGGTCAGAACGATGGTCGAGGCATCCTGGACCGAAGCATCGGCGATGCCCGGATTGCCGATCACGATCGTGTCGGCGGCGCGCGCCAGCTTGACGATCTTTGCCTCGTTCATCGTGACTTCGATTCCGGCTCCAGCCTGGGCAGGCAGGCAGGCAGTCGCAAAAACCGCGGCGGCTATCGCAAAGGATCTGAAGTTGGCCATGGTGCTCCCCGGGACCCAAACTGTTCAACAGACAATGAACGAGATTGGTGAACCAACGGTTAAGCAGCACTTGCGGCAGGCCGGTTCGCTGCGGCTCACCGATCCTTAACGGAATCGCGTTAATCTTTCAGCGATACATTGGCCCTTGTACGGTGCTCGAAACAAATGCTTGAAGCGTTGATTTTCGTCGTTTTTCCGTTCTGCATGGTGTTTACCGCGATCTCGGACATGCTGTCCATGACCATCGCCAACCGTGTCCCGTTGTTGCTGATCGTCGTTTTTGCGCTGGCGGCCCCGCTGACCGGCATGGATTGGGCGACCTATGGCTGGCATTTCGCAGCCGGCGCGTTGGTGTTGAGCGTGACTTTCGGGCTTTTCGCCATGGGCGGCATGGGCGGCGGCGATGCCAAGCTGCTCGCCGCAACCGCCATCTGGATGGGCTTCAATGTCCAACTCCTCGAATATCTGGTGATTTCGTCGTTCCTGGGCGGCGTCCTGACCCTGGGCATACTGGCCTATCGCAAGTCGACGCTCGCCGTCTTTACCCGCCACAGCGCCTTCCTGCAGCATCTGGCCAACGAGCAGACGGGTATTCCCTATGGCATCGCGCTGGGGATCGGCGGCCTGCTGACCTATCCGGACACGTCCATGATGACATGGGCGCTCGCACAACTGGCGGGTTGACCGCGCGGATACCCGGCTATTGGAGGCCGGTTAAAAGCGCTCGTTACTGAAGTCCGAGCGTTCGAATGCTTCGAACATCTCTAAACGTTAAATTAATCACAATCGTAAGCATTGCGTTAACTATAATTTGACGATTGCCGCTGCAATGTTCCGCTTGGCTAGGTGGTTTGCCAAGGGCGAGGGTTCGGACATATGCCAGCATCCCGACTTATAATTCTGGGCGTGGCGGTAGCTGCTGCGGGCGGCGCCGGATACGTAGCGAAGAACATGGTGGCGATAGCGCCGCAGGAAGTCGTCGTCGATGCCGGACTGCCGACGCCGAGCATCGCGCTGAAGGATGTCCTCGTGCTTTCCGGCGACGTGCCGATCGGCGATCCCGTGGGCGCCAATCTCGGATGGCAGGCCTGGCCGGCCGATGGTCTCAACGAGAATTTCATTACCCGCGACGCCGAGCCGGACGCGGTCGAAAAGCTGAAAGGCTCCGTCGCCCGCATGGCAATGTTTGCCGGCGAGCCGCTGCGCCGGTCCAAGCTGATCCCCGAGGGGCAGAGCTTCATGTCGTCGATGCTGCCGGCCGGCAGCCGCGCCGTCGCCACGTCGATCGCGGCCGACACGTCCGCCGGCGGCTTCATCCTTCCCAACGATCATGTCGACGTCATCATGACGCGCCGGGCCGATGCCACAGGCTCCACCGGGTTTACCACCGAGACGATCCTGCAGAACATCCGTGTGCTGGCGATCGACCAGACCATCCAGGAGGATGAAGAGGGCAAGAAGACCAGGGTTGGCCAGACGGCGACACTGGAGCTGACGTCCCAGCAGGCGGAAATCATCACCGTGGCCCAGCAGATGGCCGATCGCCTGACGCTGGCGCTGCGCTCGGTCAAGGACACGCAGGAGAAAGCCACCGGCGAAGCCGACTACCTGGTTTCCGGGAATGGGCGGCGAGGAACGGTGCGCCTGATCAAGTCCGGCGAAGTTTCCGAAGTAGGGGCAAGGAAATGAGGTCCATCAGAAAACTCCCGATCGTCTTTGCCGCCGCCGCCAGCCTGATGCTGGTGGGAACTTATGCGCAGGGCGTCGATCAGGCGAGTGCCGCCGGCGCGGCGCGGGTAACGGCATCCAAGGCGGTGCAGCGGGTCAAGCTTGGCCTGAACAAATCGGTCGTCATCGACCTGCCGAGCGATGCCTATGACATTCTGGTCGCCAATCCGGCCGTCGCCGACGCCGTGACACGCACCGCAAGGCGCATCTATCTGTTCGGCAAGTCGGTGGGCGAAACCAACATCTTCGTCTTCGGACCCAATGGCGAGCAGATCGTCAGCCTCGACCTTTCCGTCGAGCGCGACGTCGCCGGGCTCGAGGATTATATCAAGCGCTTCATCCCGACATCCGAAGTCAAGGTCGAATTGCTCAACGACAACGTCGTGCTGACGGGAACCGTCGATACGCCGCTCGACGCCAAGCGCGCCGCCGACCTTGCCAATATCTTCGTGTCAGGCGGCGAGGCGACGACCGGCCAGTATTCGCAGACGGCAGCCGGCGGATCCGCGCAAAGCGGCGTCAGCATCGACAACCCGGATTCGCAACGACGAACCTCGCAGATCGTCAACCTGCTGCAGATTGTCGGCGAGGATCAGGTGACGCTGAAAGTGACAGTCGCGGAAGTAAGCCGCTCCGTCATGAAACAGCTCGGCGTCAAGCTGATCGGGCAGGCGGACGGAATTTCGTTCCAGTCTCTTGCCTCAACGGCGGAATCCGTCGCGCAGGCTGGTACCAGGGGATCGCCGGTCGGCAGCCTGCCCAGCTATCTGAGCGGCACCATGAACGCCATGGAACAGTCGGGCGTCATGAAGACGCTGGCCGAACCCACGCTAACCGCCGTCTCCGGTGAAAAGGCGACCTTCAAGGTCGGCGGCGAATATAACGTCGTTTCCGGGGTAACCAATGAAAACGGCGTGCGCACGACCACGCTGAACAAGATCGATTACGGCATCGGTCTCGAATTTCAGCCGGTGGTGCTGTCGGCGGGACGCATCAGCCTGAAGGTCAGAACATCCGTTTCGGAGCCGACCTCCGACGGTGCCGTCCAGATGGAAGGCAGCAACATTCTTTCGCTTCGCAAGCGGCTTGCCGACACCACCGTCGAACTGCCGTCGGGCGGGTCCATGATGATCGCGGGCCTGGTCAATGACGATGTTCGCCAGACCATCAATGCGGTGCCTGGATTGACCAAGATTCCCGTGCTTGGCGCGCTCTTCCGGAGCCGTGAGTTCGTCCGCAATGAAACAGAACTGGTCATCATCATCACGCCTTATCTGGCGCGCCCGGTGGCTCGCAACGAACTTGCCAAGCCCGACGACAACTTCACTCCGGCAAGCGACGGCGCGGGCATTTTCCTAGGCCGCGTCAACCGCGTCTATGGAACCATGCAGACCGATAGACCGAACGGCCGCTACCACGGCGTCGTCGGCTTCATTTACAAGTAAGCGGGGAACCCGGTCATGTCTCAGTCAGCATTCAAGGCCAGGATGGAAGTCGCCGCATCGCGCTCCGGCCGCTCACGCGCCTGTCTTCTGGCAGCACCCATCCTGGCAGTGGCCGCCATCGGCCTGTTGTCGGGTTGCGCCAACCGCGACAGCGTCACGGTCGGTTCGATCCCGGACGACTATCGCACCAACCATCCGATCGTGATCTCCGAAAAGGACGAGAAGATCGATCTGCCCGTGGGCGCCGGCGACCGCGGCATGACGCAATACCAGCGCCAGACACTCGCGGGCTTCCTCGACGGCTATGACAAGAGCGCGGCACCCGCGCTGACCATTCTGGTTCCATCGGGATCGGCCAACGAAATCGCCGCCGCCACGGCAGGGCGCGATTTCGCCAAGTTCGCGGCGAAGAACGGCATCCCCCGCAACCGCATCGCGGTGGCGTCCTACCAGGCCAGCTCGTCGGAAACCTCCGCCCCCATCCGCGTCAGCTACTCGCGGCTTCGCGCCCACACCGACAAATGCGGCCGCTGGCCCGACGATCTGCTCCAGAACGTGGAGAACAAGCATTACGCCAATTTCGGCTGTTCGTCTCAGAACAACCTTGCCGCCCAGATCGCCAATCCGGCCGATCTGCTCGGGCCGCGCAAGCAGACCCCAATCGATGCCGAAAATCGCAGCACGGTGATCGACGTCTATCGAAATCGAGAAATTTCGGGTGAGTTTCTCGGTAATTCGGAAGTGACGTATTGAGCCGGGCCAAAGGCACGCAAGTCACGGAAAGAGCATGACGATGAGCAATCTGGCTTTTGAAACCAGCGTCGACAGTGTCGAAACCTCGCATCAGGATATTTCCACGATGCAGGCGCTGCGGCCGATACCGCGCATTTCCATCCAGGCCTTCTGCGAGACGGAGGGCGTCTCCGGCCCCATCGAACGGGCCGGCGAGGATCGTCGCATGGCCAAGGCCCATCTGAAGGTTCATATGGGCGGCATCCCGACCGCGGTCGAATTCTACCAGTCGGCGCCGACGCCTAACCTCATCATCCTGGAGTCGCGGGCCGAGCCGAAGCAGTTGCTGGAACAGCTCATTCAATTAGCCGAATATTGCGACCCGACTTCGAAGGTGGTCGTCATCGGCCATTACAACGATGTCGGCCTTTACCGCGAGCTGATCCGGTCCGGCATTTCGGAATATGTCATCGCTCCGATCTCGATGGCCGATGTCGTCAGCGTGATCTCGACCATCTTCGTCGACCCCGAGGCCGAGCCGATCGGCCGCTCCGTCGCCTTCATCGGCGCAAAGGGTGGCGTCGGTTCTTCCACCGTGGCCCACAATGTGGCCTGGACGATGTCGACGCTGTTCAGGTCGGAGGTGATGGTAGCCGATCTCGACCTCGCATTCGGCACGGCCAACATCAATTTCGACCAGGACCCCGCCCAGGGCATCGCCGAGGCGGTTTTCTCGCCGGAGCGCATCGACGAGGTCTATCTCGACCGTCTTCTCGCGCAATGTGCTGAAAACCTCTCCTTGCTTGCGGCCCCCTCCACGCTGGAGCGCGTCTACGATTTCGACGCCGACGCCTTTGCCCATATCATCGACACGGCCCAGCGCACGGCCCCGATCCTTGTGCTTGACGTTCCCCATGTGTGGACCGGCTGGACGAAGAACACGCTGACCAAGGCGGACGAAGTGGTCATCACCGCCACGCCCGAACTGGCAAATCTGCGC
Organism: Mesorhizobium sp. A623; assembly: GCF_054489405.1. Classification (NCBI taxonomy): domain Bacteria; kingdom Pseudomonadati; phylum Pseudomonadota; class Alphaproteobacteria; order Hyphomicrobiales; family Phyllobacteriaceae; genus Mesorhizobium; species Mesorhizobium sp. A623. The sequence continues at coordinate 81,182 of NZ_JBTMXB010000014.1, read as the reverse complement.
AACGCCAAGAATCTGGTCGATATGCTGAAGCGGCTGCGGCCGAACGATACGCCGCCGAAACTTGTCATCAACCAGGCCGGCATACCCAAGCGTCCCGAGATTTCGGCCGACGATTTTGCCGAACCGCTGGGCTTGACGCCGATGGCGGTCATTCCATTCGACCCGCTGCTGTTCGGCAACGCATCCAATAATGGCCGCATGCTCGGCGAGATGGATTCCAAGAGCCCGATCGTCGGCATCATCAGCGAAATCGCCCATGTCCTTACCGGGCGAAGCGACATCAAGTCGAGGAAGAAGGCGGCTCTCGGCGGGCTGCTCGAAATGCTCAAGCGGAACAAGAAGTAGCGCTTTGGCGGGAGTGGGTATCGATCATGTTCGGTAAAAGAGGTAGTGACGACGGTAGCCGGCCCATTCCGGAAACGCGTCAACCTGTAGCCGCCGAAGCTTCGCCGCCGGCGAGTGCCGGCGCTGCGGAAACGTCGGTCATTTCCCGCCCGTCGGCGCCGTTGACGCCCGCTTCATCCATGCCGCCCGTGCGCCGGACCGTCGAGGCGCCGCCGATGGCGCCTGAGCCGAGGCGGGTGCAGCGCGAACGCAGCGAAGCCTATTACGACATCAAGAGCCAGGTTTTCTCGGCGCTGATCGACACCATTGACCTGTCGCAGCTTGCCAAGCTCGACCCCGAAAGCGCGCGCGAGGAAATTCGCGACATCGTCAACGACATCGTTGCGATCAAGAATTTTGCGATGTCGATCGCCGATCAGGAAGAACTGCTCGACGACATCTGCAACGACGTTCTGGGCTATGGGCCGCTGGAGCCGCTGCTGGCCCGCGACGACATCGCCGACATCATGGTGAACGGCTCCAAGAACGTCTATATCGAAGTCAACGGCAAGGTCGAGCAGACCACGATCCGTTTCCGCGACAACCAGCAGCTTTTGAACATCTGCCAGCGCATCGTCAGCCAGGTCGGACGCCGGGTCGATGAATCCTCGCCTATCTGCGACGCCCGCCTGCCGGACGGCTCCCGCGTCAACGTCATCGCACCGCCGCTCGCCATCGACGGCGCGGCCCTCACCATCCGCAAGTTCAAGAAGGACAAGCTGACGCTCGATCAGCTGGTCAAGTTCGGAACCATCACGCCCGAAGGGGCCGAGGTGCTCAAGATCATCGGCCGGGTGCGCTGCAACGTGGTGATTTCCGGCGGTACCGGTTCCGGCAAGACGACGCTGCTCAACTGCCTGACCAATTATGTGGATCGCGAAGAGCGCATCATCACCTGCGAGGATTCGGCCGAACTGCAACTGCAGCAGCCGCATGTGGTCCGGCTCGAAACCCGCCCCGCCAATCTGGAAGGCGAAGGCGAGGTCACCATGCGCGATCTCGTCAAGAACTGCCTGCGCATGCGGCCCGAACGCATCGTCGTCGGCGAAGTGCGCGGACCCGAGGTGTTCGACCTCCTGCAGGCGATGAACACCGGCCATGACGGCTCCATGGGCACCATCCACTCCAACAGCCCGCGCGAATGCCTCAACCGTATCGAATCCATGATCGCGATGGGTGGTTACACGCTGCCGCAGAAGACGGTGCGCGAGATCATCGTCGGCTCGATCGACATCATCATCCAGGCCTCTCGCCTGCGCGACGGATCGCGCCGCATCACCCACATCACCGAAGTGATCGGCATGGAAGGTGACGTCATCATCACGCAGGACCTGGTCCTGTATAACATCAAGGGCGAAGACGCGAACGGCAGGCTTATCGGCGAGCATGTCTCGACGGGCATCGGCCGTCCGCATTTCTGGGACCGCGCCCGTTACTACAACGAGGAACAGCGGCTGGCCAAGGCGCTCGAAGCGATGGAAAAACGTGCTGACTAGAGCATCGGGCCGAAAAGTGTGCAGCGGTTTTCGGGCTAACCCGATGCTCGGGCAAGGCGCATGCCGTTGCAGGCAATTGGAGTCATGAAGGCGGTGGTCCATGTTCGGAATTGACAGCACCGTATTGATATTCGTGGTGCTCGCCGGCTTCAGTGCTGGTGCGGTAGCCTATGCGTTTCTGTTCACCCGGATGGACAATGAAAAGGCGGCTGGCCGGCGTCTTCAGTCGGTCAAGACCCTGGAGACGGACCGATCCGTCGTTCGTGCCTCGCGCGACCGGGTGGCGGAAGCCGCCAAGCGGCGCAAATCCGTTCAGGACTCCTTGAAGGAGCTGGATCAGAAGCAGAAGGTCAACGACGTCAACGTCAAGAAGCCGCCGTTGAAGATGCAGATCCGGCAGGCCGGGATGACCGTGCCGATGGAGCGGTTTTATCTGTATTCGGCTGTTTGCGGCGTCGTGTTTGCCGTTCTCGCCTATCTTGCCGGCGCGCCGCTGCTCGTGGTGCCGGGCGCGCTGCTCGCCGGTGCATTCGGCCTGCCGCGGTGGTTCGTCTCGTTCGCCCGCAAGCGCCGCGTCAAGAAGTTCCTGAACGAATTTCCCAATGCACTCGACATCATCGTGCGGGCGATCAAGTCGGGCCTGCCGCTCAATGACGGCATCCGTCTCATCGCCAACGAATCACCGGAACCCGTCAAGGGCGAATTCCGCCGCATCGTCGATTCGCAGCAGCTCGGCCTGTCCATTCCCGAGGCGGCCGTTCGCATGCAGGAAACGATGCCCTGCCCGGAGGCGGGCTTTTTCGGCATCGTCATCCAGATCCAGGCGCAGGCCGGCGGTAATTTGTCAGAAGCGCTGGGCAATCTCTCGCGCGTGCTGCGCGACCGCAAGAAGATGAAGGCAAAGGTCCAGGCGCTTTCGATGGAAGCCAAGGCGTCGGCCGTCATCATCGGCGCGCTGCCGTTCATCGTCGCTATCATGGTCTATATCACCAGCCCCAATTATATCATGCCGTTGTTCACCACCAATGTGGGCAATCTGATCCTTGGCATTTCCGGACTCTGGATGGGCATGGGCATCCTGGTGATGCGCAAGATGATGAATTTCGAAGTGTAGGGTGCTGGATCCATGACCGCGCTAGTCGTCAAGACGTTTACAGACCCGGTAGTCCTGATCGTGATGCTGGTCTCGCTTGCCGTGTTCGCCACGGTGCTCACGCTCGTTCCGGCCCTCGGCGGAAATCCGCTCAAGGCCCGCATGAAGGCGGTAGCGCTGGAGCGCGACGAACTTCGCGCCAAGCAGCGCGCACGCCTGGCGGCGGAAGCCGACCGCCGCCGCAAGGGCCTGCGCGAAGAGCAGTCGGTGGGTATGCGCAACATCGTCGATCGCCTCGACCTGAAGCGTGCGCTGGCCGACGAGGGTACGTTGCAGAAACTGAAGGTTGCCGGTTTTCGCGGCCAGAACCCGCTGACGCGCTTCCTGTTCTTCCGGCTTGTCCTGCCCTTCGTCGGCCTGGCGCTGGCCGCTATCTACATCTTCGCGCTTGGCGGCCTTCCCGAGCGGCCGATGGTCGTAAAATTCTTCGTCTGCATCCTCGTTGCCTATGCAGGTTTTTACGCCCCGGTCCTCTATGTTTCCAATCGCGCCACCAAGCGCAAGAAGTCCATCCAGACGGCATGGCCCGACGCGCTCGACCTGATGCTGATCTGCGTGGAATCGGGCATGTCGGTGGAAGCGGCCCTTCGCAAGGTAGCCGACGAGATCGGCACGCAATCGGTGGAACTGGCAGAGGAATTCATCCTCACCAATGCCGAGTTGTCATATTTGCAGGAACGCAAGCAGGCCTATGAAAACCTGGCCTCCCGAACCGGGCTCGAATCGGTCAAATCGGTTTCGCAGGCGCTCGTTCAGGCCGAACGCTACGGTACGCCGGTGGCACACGCGTTGCGCGTTCTGTCCGGCGAAAGCCGCGACATGCGCATGAACGAGGCCGAGAAGAAGGCTGCGGCGCTGCCGCCGAAATTGACGGTGCCGATGATCCTGTTCTTCCTGCCGGTGCTGTTTGCGATCATTCTCGGACCCGCCGGCATCCAGGTAAGCAAGCACGGCATCTTCGGCGACCAGCCGCAAACGACGAGCGACAGCGAACAATAGCGCCATCTTCGGCAGAGCATAAAAAAAAGCCGCCCGAAACAGGCGGCTTTTTTGTGACTATGCGGAAAAGTCAGTTGGTGGCCGACTTGCCCTTGTCGTCCTTCTTCAACTGGTTCCAGGCATTCTGCTGGGAGAGCATCTTGCGAAGGTAGGCGACATTGGCCTGCGCCTGGTCGAGAGAAAGCTCCTGCGCCGCGATCTTCTCGGCTTCGTCGAAACGCCCCTGCAACCCGACCACCAGCGCCAGGTTCTGGCGCACGCGGCTATCGGCGGTGGGTTGTCCCGCCGCCGAGCGGAGATAGGTTTCGGCCGTCCGCAGGTCGCCTTCCAGCACATAGGACATGCCGAGATTGGACAGGACCGTCGGCTCGTTCGGCTGGAGATCGAGCGCCTTGCGGTAAAGCTGGCGGGCCTCGTCCTTCTGGCCAAGCTGGTCGAGAATGGCGGCTTCCGCCGACACCAGTTTCCAGTCCGGATATTCCGGGGTCTGGGCGCGGCGCACGGCGCTCAGCGCCGGCTCGAACTGGCCATTCGCGGCAAGCGCCTTGCCATAGGCCGCCAGCACGTCGCGGTCCTTAGGCAACGCGATCGCCAGCTTGCGCATGACGGCAAGGGACTGGTCATTGTCGCCGTTCATTTGCAGGACGGACGCGTATTTCAAGGCGACCGCCTTGTCGCCCGGGTTTCTGGTATAGGTCTGGCCCAGCGAATTGGCTGCCTGATGAAGTTGGCTGGAGGTCATGCTGTCAACCGCCTGGCCACCCCGGTTGATCGAGCCGGTGGTCATCTTGCTGGTTCCGCAACCGGCGATGCTCGCCGCCAGCGCCGCCACAAAGGTTGCCGTGGCAATCCGCTTGCCGGTCCGGATCATGATGCAATTCGTCGACATCGGCGCTTAAGCCTTCCCTTGTCCGCATGGTCGCGCAGCGCAGTCGGCGGCAAACGGCCATCTTTCCTCGTCGAGAAATATTCTGTTAACCCTAATGCTTCGTTAAGACAGGCCGCCCGAGTCGCGGCTGGCCAGGAGGTTTTGATGCCAGTCGAACTCGTTTCCCGGAAATCGAAAAAGGCGCTGCCGGTTCATCTGGTCGCGGCAGGTGCGCTGGAGAGTGCGGGGCTGGAAAAACCAGATCTCGCCTGGGCTGAAGCGAACGGCTTTTCCGGGGAGGCCGGCAGGGTCCTGGTGTTGCCGGACTCCGGCGGGACCATCGCGGGCGCGCTGTTCGGAATTGGCGAAGGGCAGAGCGCGCTTGCCGCAGGCGCTCTGGCCAAGGCGCTGCCGGAAGGCGAATGGGCTTTCGCGTCGATGCCGGACAAGCCCGACCTTGCCGCGCTCGGGCTGATGCTGGGCGGCTATGTCTTCAGCCGCTATGGCAAGGGTTCGGGCAGGGCGCTGCGCTTCAATCCACCGGCAGGGGTGGATGCCGACCGTCTGCGCCGCATCGCCGACGGCGTGTTCCTCGCCCGCGATCTGGTCAACACGCCGACCAACGACATGGGGCCGGATGCGCTGGAAAAGGCCGTGCGCAAGCTGGCCAAGACGCACAAGGCGGAAATCACCGTCACCAAGGGCGACGATCTTCTCAAGCATAACTTTCCGATGATCCACGCGGTCGGCCGCGCCTCCATCGAAGCGCCCCGCCTGATCGACATGAGCTGGGGGCCGAAGGGCGCGCCGAAAGTAACGCTGGTCGGCAAGGGCGTGTGCTTCGATACGGGCGGCCTCGACATCAAGCCGGCAAGCGGCATGCTGTTGATGAAGAAGGACATGGGCGGCGCGGCCAATGTGCTCGGCCTCGCCTCGATGATCATGGCGGCCGGCCTGAAAGTGCGGCTGCGGGTTCTCATCCCGGCCGTGGAAAATTCGATTGCCGGCAACGCCTTTCGCCCCGGCGACGTGCTGACGAGCCGCAAGGGCATTACCGTCGAGATCGGCAATACGGATGCGGAGGGGCGGTTGGTGCTCGCCGATGCGCTGGCGCTGGCCGATGCCGAGGAACCGCAGATGCTCGTCGACATGGCGACGCTGACGGGTGCAGCGCGCGTCGCTCTCGGCCCCGATTTACCCCCTTTTTACACCGACGACGACGCGCTGGCTTCGGAGCTTGCGCAAGCGTCCGTCGCGGTCGAGGACCCGCTGTGGCGCATGCCCCTATGGCAGCCTTATCAGGCAAGGCTGGCGTCGAAGATCGCCGACATGAACAATGTCACCACGGACGGTTTTGCCGGCTCGATCACGGCGGCACTTTTTCTTAAGCGCTTCGTGGAAAAAACGCCGGGCTGGGCGCATTTCGACATCTTCGCGTGGAACCCGTGGGACCGCCCGCACGGCCCCGCCGGTGGCGAAGCGCAGGGCATTCGCGCACTGGAGAAGGTGATTTCTACGCGCTTCGGCTGAATCTTTGAACGCCCGACTGAAACGGAACCGAAACGATTTGCCGATAGAATGGCCGGCATGGCGATAGCGATGCGTCCGATCCAGGCTTTGCGGCTGTGGCAGCAGGTGATGCTGTCGCAAGTGCGTGACGACGCGCCCGATCTCACCATGCGCCAGGCCGCGATCCTGCTCACCATCTATCTCGATCCGCCGCCGCATACCGTGCGCGGGCTGGCCGAAAAACTCGGTGTGACCAAGCCGGTCATCACCCGCGCGCTGGATACGATGGGCGCGCTGAAACTGGTTTCGCGCCACCGCGACGAGCGCGACAGGCGCAACGTGCTGATCCGGCGCACCGTCGAGGGCGCGCTCTATGTCGAACGGTTTGGCGATGATATTATCGCCAAGGCTCTCGAACTGCCGATGTGAAAGCGACCCGATTTGACCGCTCATGACTCCCGCCTGCATGCTTTTCGCCCCGACCTTGCCGACGCGCGGCTGAAAGGCGAGGTGACCGCCGAGCGCTTCGTTGCCGGCAAGCCCGCGCGCATAACGGCCTCGGTCGCGGATGTGCGCAAAGCACCGGGTGCCGACGCCGGCGTCAACACGCAGTTCCTGTTCGGCGACGACGTGCTGGTGTTCGAGGAAACCGAGGGCTGGGCATGGGTGCAGAGCGAGCGGGACGGTTACGTGGGGTATGTCGCCGCATCGGAACTGGGTGGCCGAGATCAAGCGCCCACGCATGTCGTCTGCGTGCCCCGCACCTTCGTCTATCCGGGGCCGGATCTGCGTTTTCCCGTGAGCGGGCAATTGTCGATGGGCTCGACGGTCACGGTAACAGGCACCGCCGAGACGCGCGGCACGCCCTATGCCGTGCTGCCGACCGGCGACGCGGTGATCGCGGGCCATCTGCGACCAATCGCGAAAAATGCGGCTGACTACGTGGCCGTCGCAGAACAATTCCTGGGCACGCCCTATCTATGGGGCGGCGTGTCCGGCTTCGGCATCGACTGCTCGGGGCTGGTGCAGCTTTCCATGCGCATGGTCGGTCGTGACGTGCTGCGCGATTCGGACATGCAGGCGGCCGGTCTTGGCGAACCGTTCGATCCGGGCGCGGATTTTTCCGGCCTGCGGCGCGGCGACCTTGTGTTCTGGAAAGGCCACGTCGCCATCATGACCGACGAAAAAAACATGATCCACGCCAGCGGCCACACCATGCAGGTCTCGCGCGAAGGCTTGGCCGAGGCCGTCGCGCGCATCGGGTATCTCTATGGCGGCCCGACCGGCTTTCGCCGGCTATAGTCAGCGCTCGAAGGCGAAGACGCGGCCCGGTTTCGGCGGCGCGCCCTTGCCATCACCAAAATCCGGCACCGGATAGTCGGCCAGAACTTTTAGGCGCGAGAGCGGCAGATGTTCCCGGCCGAGATCGCCGACCAGCACCTTGATACCGCCTGCGACGCACCGGTCGAAAAACGCGGTGACGCGCCGGGCGAGACAGCGCTCATAGAAGACATCACCGACGAGAACGAGATCGACGGCAGGCGGCTCTGCGCCAAGAATGTCCTGATCGATGATGGTGGCGGTAACAGTGTTTGCCGCCAGATTGAGTTCCAGCACCGCAAGCGCGTTATGGTCGATTTCGGCGGCGAGTATTTCGCCCGCGCCAGCCTTCGCAGCGGCAATCGCGACAAGACCGGAACCTGCACCGAGGTCGAGCACGCGACGACCAAGAACGGTTTGCGGACGGTCGAGAACGTAGCGGGCAAGCGCTGTGCCGCCGGCCCAGGGATAGGCCCAGTAGGGCGCGGCATCGCCTTCGAGCCGCCTCAGCCCGCTGCCGGGATGGGCCGTGTGCAGCCGGATTTCCGGCACGAACGGCACCGCCGTCAGCGGCAGGTTTTCGCGAATGAAGGATTTTACGTCGCCCGCGTCCGTGGTCACGAGCGTTTCAGGTGCTCGTCCAGCCGGGGCATGATTTCCACGAAATTGCAGGGCATGTGCCGGTAGTCCAGTTGCGGCTTCAAGATGCCGTCCCAGGCATCCTTGCAGGCGCCGGGCGATCCCGGCAGCACGAACACGAAGGTGGCATTGACGACGCCCCCGGTGGCGCGGCTCTGGATCGTGGATGTGCCGATCTTGTCGTAGGAAATGCGGTGAAACACTTCCGAAAACCCGTCCATGCGCTTTTCGAAAATGGGCTCCAGCGCTTCCGGCGTCACGTCGCGGCCAGTAAAGCCGGTGCCGCCGGTGGTGATGATGACATCGATTTGCTTGTCGCGCGACCATGCCAGCACCGTGTCGCGGATTTTTGTCGCGTCGTCGGTGACGAAGGCGCGGTCGGCGAGGATATGGCCGGCCTCCGCGATGCGGTCGGCCAGTGTCTGCCCGGACTTGTCGTCCGCCAGCGTCCGTGAATCGGAGACGGTGAGCACCGCGATGCGCACCGGGATGAAGGGGCGGCTCTCGTCAATCTTAGCCATCGGCCCGGCCATTCGCGTCGATCCCTGATGCCAGGCTGCGTGTCGCGGCGACGAACATTTCCGGGTAATGGCTGCGAATCGAGGCCGCCGCGCGCTTGGCGACATTGCCGGTTTCGAACAGGCCGAAACAGGTCGCACCCGAACCCGACATACGGACGAACCCGGCATCCGCCCTTTTCAGCGCCGACAGCGCCCGGCCGATGGCCGGATGAAGCTTTTGCGCCACGGGCTGCAAATCATTGCGCGTGATTTCCAGCCAGTTGCGCAGGCTGTGAAAATCGATTTTCTTCGGCAGCGGCGGCAGATTTTTGTTGTCACGGCTCTCCAGCCCGGCAAACACCGCCGCCGTCGAGACGGAGACGCCCGGATTGACCAGCACCAGGCCAAGCGACGGAAAATTCGGCAGGATGTCCAATTCGTCGCCGACGCCGCGCGCCAGCAGCGGTTGGGCTGCCAGGCACATCGGCACATCGGCACCCAGCGCCAGCCCGATGCGGGCCAGTTCGGCCTCGTCCACGTCCAGCTTCCAGACCTCGATGAGCGCGCGCAGCGTGGCGGCGGCGTCGCTTGATCCGCCGCCGATGCCGGAAGCAACCGGAAGATTTTTCTCCAGCGAAAGTGCTACCGGCGGCGTGGCGTCCGCGCCAAAGCGCTGCCGCAGCGTGTCTCGCGCTTTCAGGATCAGGTTACCATCATCGGCAGGCACGGCGGCGGCATATTTGCCGGAAACGGCAAAGCCGTCCGCCTCAGCGGGCGCGGCATCGATGCGGTCGCCGAAGCGGGTAAACACCGCCAGGCTTTCTATCGTATGATAACCGTCCGACCGCCGGCCGGTTACATGCAGGGCAAGGTTGATCTTGGCGGGTGCGAGTCTTGCTGCCGCCCCGGCATTCACAATCGCGCTATCGATGATGGTCAATCCCTGGCTAGACGGTATTCGCCCGTAACGGGATCCTTGACCAGTGTGCCCTGGGTGCCGTTCGCATGCTGCTTTTCGGCGCGGCGCAGCTTGGCGGTCACGCGTTCCGCTTCCTTGACGAAAGCGCGATAGCCAACATAGGCGGCGACACCAACGGCGGTGAAGAAAATGATCTGCGGCATGTCCAAACTCTCCTTCGCTTTCCTGCGCCGGAGGCCTCTTCAGTCTATTTTGGCGCTATGCTAGCGCACAAGTTGGGAAATCGAAACGGTTTTTCTAGGGCGGCGCAGCAATAAGAACAAGAACGGCTTCCTGAATGATTGGACGCGTGGCGCGCGAAAGGGTTCCCCGCTCACAGGCCGAAACGCTGCCACAGCGCGCGTTCCTGCGCCGCGTCGAGCAGGCCACCGGCAGCCGCTTCCGCGATCTCAGGCGGCGAAAAGCCGCCGGCGCTCGAGCCGAACAGGCCGACCCTGCCGAACAGGCCGCGCGATGCCGATACCAGCTTCAGCCGCGTTTTCGCGCCGTAGCGGGCTTTCATGGTCGTGCGCATGTCGCCAAGTGCGTCGACGAGGCCAAGTTCCAGCCCCTTCTTGCCCGTCCAGAACAGGCCGGTGAACAGGTCCGGGTCGTCCTTCAGCCTGGAGCCGCGCCGCTCCTTGACCATGTCGATAAAGGTTTCGTGGACTTCAAGCTGCAGCGCCTTCAGCCGCTCTATGTCCTCTTCGTTTTCCGGCTTGAACGGGTCGAGCGTCGCCTTGTTGCTGCCCGCCGTATAGACGCGGCGCTCGACGCCGATCTTCTTCAACAGTTCGGGAAAACCGAACGAAGCCGACACCACGCCGATCGAGCCGACGATGGAGGAGGGGTCCGCGATGATCTCGTCGCCGGCAAGCGCAATCATGTAACCGCCGGATGCGGCAACGTCCTCGGTGAAGACGAAGACGCGCTTGTTCTTTTCAGCCGCCAGATCGCGGATACGCTGAAAAATCAGCCGCGACTGCACCGGCGAACCGCCGGGCGAGTTGATCGAGATGGCGACGGCCGGCGCGTCGAATGAAAAGGCCTTTTCGATTAGCCCGGCGGTCGACGCGAGCGACAGGCTCGGCCGAAACCTGCCGCCGCCCGCCATGATCGTTCCATGCAGCCTGATGACCGGGATCGTGACGATGTCGGAGCGCCATGATTTCGGCAGCAGTCGTTTAAGAAGGCGTCTCAATGGGGCAGGTCTCCTGAAAGGGCTTGAGGCATGTAGGCATTCGCCAGAAAACAGCAATGGGGAACGGCAATGGCCGTTCGTTCAGTCAGTCGCCGAAAAGCGATGCAAGTCCGTTGCCGATCATGTCGGCGCGGGCGCAAAAGGCGTTGGCCGGTCCTTCGTGCATCACCAGCGGGGGGCGGATGGAAAGCTTTCCGCGCGCGCCGCGCACCGCCCGCACGACGATGCGGATGGCGGCTATCTCCGGGCGCGGATGGATGGCCATGATCTCGGCGTTGCCGAACCGGCTGCCAAGGGCGTCGAGGATCGGCTGCAACTGTTCCGGCCGGGCTATCAGCGCCAGCCCGCCGCGCGGCTTGAGAACGGCGGCGGCACTTCGCAGCCAATTGTCGAACAGGCCGTCCTCGATCACATGCGCTTGTCTTTTGAGGGTATCCGGCGTGGCCCGGTCCTGCTCCGCGTTGAAGGGCGGGTTCATGATGACGAAATCGAAGGACCGGTCGGCGAGGCCGGCGGCCTGCCGCGCGCGGCCGCTCAAGGCGACATCGGCGCGAAGCACGAGCGCGCGGTCGCCAAGATGCGCGTTACCCGGATGGCTGAGCGTGGCGTCTGCGAAAGCGGCCATTTCCTCGGCGCGCTCGACCAGGACGGCCCTGGCTTTCGGGCATCGCGAAAGCACGCCGAGCGCCGCAGCCCCGGCCCCTGCGCCGAAATCCGCGATCTGCCCGGCAAAGGCGGACGGTACGGCGGCGGCCAGCATCATGGCGTCCATGCCGGCGCGGTGTCCGCTTTGGGCGGGCTGCACCAGAAAGAACCGGCCGCGATGAAAGGCATCGACCGTATAGGCAGGCGCATCGCCGGGGTTCTCGCGCGGCACGGTTTATTTTTTCCGCATTTCGTGGCCCATGCCGGCATCGGTGACGATCTGCCTTGCCTCGTCGGCGCGGTCCGCCTGCACCATGATGCGCCGGGGCAGGATGCCGATCGACCCGTCCATCACGCTCATGTTTTGGTCCGCGACGAAGCAGCCGATGCCGGCGTCTCGCATCAGCGATTCGACGAAGGATATGACCACCACGTCGTTGGTGCGGATGAGTTCGATCACGAAGCGTCCTCCAGATTGTCGCGTTCATGTAAACGCACGCGGCGTCGGATACCATAGAAGCCGCGCCATTTCGCCTCTTGCGGTTGACATGGGTGCCGCCCTAGAGTCATGCGAACGCGGAGTGCCGTCGTGCGCCTTTTGACGGGAGTGGTTTTTGGTGGGTGTCGTTCTCAATCTTGATAATGGAAAGCGGGAAGCCGCGACCATCAAGGAACTTATTGCCCTGACGGCGTCCGATATGGGCCGGGTCAACGAGTTGATCCTGTCGAAGGCCGGTTCCGACGTCGAGATGATTCCCGAGATTGCCAATCACCTGATTTCCTCCGGCGGCAAGCGGCTGCGCCCCATGGTGACGCTCGCGGCCGCCCAGATGTTCGGCTATGCCGGCGAGGGCCATGTCAAGCTGGCCACCAGCGTCGAGTTCATGCACACGGCAACGCTGCTGCACGACGACGTGGTCGACGAAAGCGGGCTGCGGCGCGGCAAGAAGACGGCGCGCATGATCTGGGGCAACCAGGCCAGCGTGCTGGTGGGCGACTTCCTGCTTGGCCAGGCCTTCCGCATGATGGTCGATGTCGGCTCGCTCGATGCGCTCGATATCCTGTCCAGTGCCGCTTCCATCATCGCCGAGGGCGAGGTGATGCAGCTTGCTGCGGCGAAAAACCTCGAAACCACCGAGGATGAGCATTTTGCCGTCATCAAGGCCAAGACCGCCGCCTTGTTTTCGGCTGCCGCCGAAGTCGGCCCGGTCATCGCCGGGGCCTCGCGCACTGACCGCGCCGCGCTGCGCTCCTATGGCATGAATCTGGGACTTGCCTTCCAGTTGATCGACGACGCGCTCGATTATGGCGGCTCCAGCCAGGATCTGGGCAAGAATGTCGGCGACGATTTCCGCGAGGGCAAGGTGACGCTTCCGGTCATCCTCGCCTATCGGCGCGGTACGGCAACCGAGCGTTCATTCTGGAAGAACGCCATCGAGAACAACAGCGCCGACGACGCCGGGCTGGAAAAGGCGATCGGCCTGATGACCCGCCATTCGGCGATATCCGACACGATCGGCCGCGCCCGCCATTTCGGCGAGATCGCCCGCGACGCGCTGGCGCCGCTGGAAGCCACGCCGCAGAAGGCGGCGCTGATCGACGTCATCGACTTCTGCATCAGCCGGGTAAGCTGAAGGCCTTCGCTTCCAAGCCTCTTAGAGCGCGTCCAGCAATGCGGGAAGTTCGCGCATCATCGCTTCACGGCTGCGCAGGCCGGGGCTGACGGCTTCTTTCTTTTCGTTCTGGATAAGGCGCGCGAACACCAGCGTTCGTCCGCCATTGCTCGCCCAACCGACGAACCAGCCATAGGCACGGTTGGTTGCGAACGTACCGTCGGCATTGCGCGGCGCTCCCGCCCCGGTCTTGCCGTGGATCTCCCAGCCGTTTGGCAAGGTGCCAAGCGCCGTGATCCGGCTTGTCATTTCGTAGGCGTGCGCCGTGACCGGCAATTGTCGGTTCACCAGCTTGCCCAGAAACGCCAATTGCTCAAGCGGCGATATCTTCAGCGAGGAACTGAGCCAGGAACGCGACAGGCCATTGTGCTTGCCGGGATCGCCGGACGCATCCGCGTTGCCGTAGTGGAATTCGCTGACATAGCGCTGAAACCGCTTTTCGCCGAGATATCTGGTGATCTGCTGCGAATACCAGACCACCGAATTCTTTATCCAGCTGGTCGGGTCGGTGGTGGATTTCCAGGAGGGAATCCAGTCCGGGTAGCCCTTTTTGAACGGTAGTGCCGGCTCATGCGTATTGGTCAGGAAACCGGAATCGTAGCCCATCAGGCTGATGGCGATCTTGAAGGTGGACGCGGCGAAAACGCGCGTGTCGCATGCGCCTTCTTGGCTGAGCACCTTGCCGGTGGCGGCATCGGCAAACGCCGTGCACAATGTTTTCGCCTGCGCGGCCAAGGGTATCGCGGTCACAAACACCACAGAAAGCGCAAAGCTCCGCAGGGACATCGTCATTTCTCCATCTGTCGGCGCACCATGCAAGAACGCACCCTGTCCGGTAAAGTGTGGTTTTATTAATTTCCTACCCGGATTGTGAATTCCCGCCCGGTTGAAGCATGAACGCAAAAAGGCCATGCTTTGCCGTGAAAAATGGATTCGACGACGAAGGCCGCCTCGGCGGTGCTTTTGTTCGGTTGAAAGGGATGCGATGCGGCAGGCAGGTATGCGCTGGCTAACGGGGCTGGCAGTTTTGACGGGCGTGGCGGCTACGAGCCTGCCCGCTTATGCCATGCAGACGAGCGATCCGGTCGAGATATCTTCGTTTTCCGGAGCTTATCTTGCGGCTCATATCGCCGAGGCCGACAACGATCTCGACAGCGCCATCAATTATTACAAGCAGGCGCTCGCCTTCGACCCGGAAGACGCCTCGCTGCAGCAGAGCCTGATGCTGTCGCTGATTTCGCAGGGACGCTTCGAAGAAGCGCTGCCTTATGCCGACAAGCTCAAGACGGTTCCCGATGTCGAACGCTTCTCGCGGCTGGCTCTGGCCGTCGATTCGTTTCGCAAGAAGGATTTTTCCAAGGCCGAATACTGGCTGAAGCTGTCGCTTGAATCCGATCTCGACCGGCTGATCGTCGGCGTCATGGCCGGCTGGGCCAAGCAGGGCGCAGGCCATGGCGAAGAGGCCATGACCTTTGTGGACAAGCTGGAAGGACCGGAATGGTTCGACCTGTTCAAGACCTGCCATAGCGCGCTGATTGCCGACGCCTCCGGCCTGTCGGACAAGGCCGAGGCAACCTATGCGGCCACGATGCAGAATGTCGCCGCAGGCGGCGCGGCACCCGAAACCTGGCTGCGCTGCGCGCAATCCTACGCCAGTTTTCTTGCCCGCAAGGGTGACAAGGACAAAGCGCTGACGATCCTCGATCAGGCGGAAACATTCGCGCCGGGCAAGATCGAGATTACCGCCCTTCGCGACAAGATCACCAAGGGCGAGAAGATCGAGCCGCTGGTCGCCAATGCGTCCGACGGCGCTGCCGAAATACTGCTCGATCTCGCAACCGCGCTCAACCGCGGCGGCGGCGAGCCGTTTGTGCGGCTTTACCTGGAATATGCGCTGGCGCTGAAGCCGGACAGCGACGCCGCGCTGGTGCAACTGGCTTCCGTCGCCGAGCAGATGAAGGACAGCGCCAAGGCGATCGAACTGTATCGCCGCATTCCCGACGGTTCGCCGCTGAAGGAAATTTCCGAATTGCAGCTCGGTCTCAATCTGGCCGACCTGGACAAGAAGGACGAGGCGATCGCGCATCTCAAGACGCTTGTCGAGGCGCATCCGGACGATATGCGCGGCTATCTGGCGCTGGGCGGCGTCTATTCCTCCAAAGAGGATTTCCGCTCCGCCGCCGATCTCTACGACACGGCCGTTTCATTGCTGAAGACGCCCGTCGCCGCCAACTGGAACGTGTTTTACCAGCGCGGCATCGCCTATGAGCGGCTGAAGGAATGGACCAAGGCCGAGCCGAATTTCCGCAAGGCGCTGGAACTCAACCCCAACCAGCCGCAGGTCATGAACTATCTGGGGTACTCCTGGGTGGACAGGGGCATGAACCTGAACGAAGGTCTGGAAATGATCCAGAAGGCCGTCGATCTGCGCCCCAGCGACGGCTACATCGTCGATTCGCTTGGCTGGGCCTACTTCAAGCTTGGCAGGTTCGACGATTCCGTGCGCGAGATGGAGCGCGCCGTGTCGCTGAAGCCGGAAGACGCGGTGCTCAACGATCATCTGGGCGATGCCTACTGGCGCGTCGGCCGCAAGCTGGAAGCGACCTTCCAGTGGGCGCATGCCCGCGACATGAAGCCGGAGCCCGACATTTTGGCGTCGGTGCTTGAAAAACTGCGCAACGGCCTGCCGCCGCTGCCGGACAAGGCCACCGCACAGGAAGCCCCGACCCCCAAGCCCGATCCGACGCCTGCACCCAAGGGGTGAGCGGCCAAGGGTAAGTGCAACCGTCTCTACCGTCATCCTCGGCCTTGTGCCGAGGATTTGCGCACGCTGTCGGCAGGCCGGAGCGTAGACCGGTTCTCTTGGCCCTTCGCCTTGACGCTCACGGTGTGGGGCACTAGGGAAAGCGGCATCCTGCCATTGCCGTCGAGGCCGATCCGTGAGCGCCGAAATTCCTGCCCATATGCACCCCAGCCACTCGTTCCAGGGGCTGATCCTGACGCTGCACAGCTATTGGGCCGACTATGGCTGCGCGGTGCTGCAACCCTACGACATGGAAGTGGGCGCGGGTACGTTTCATCCGGCCACCACGCTGCGCGCGCTGGGGCCAAAACGCTGGAACGCGGCCTATGTGCAGCCTTCGCGCCGCCCCAAGGATGGCCGCTACGGCGAAAATCCCAACCGCTTGCAGCACTATTACCAGTATCAGGTGATCCTGAAGCCCAATCCATCGAACCTGCAGGAGCTTTATCTCGGCTCGCTGGCGGCGATCGGCGTCGATCCGCTGCTGCACGACATCCGCTTTGTCGAGGACGATTGGGAAAGCCCGACGCTGGGCGCCTGGGGCCTTGGCTGGGAATGCTGGTGCGACGGCATGGAAGTATCGCAGTTCACCTATTTCCAGCAGGTCTGCGGCATCGAATGCGCGCCGGTGGCCGGCGAACTGACCTATGGGCTGGAACGACTGGCCATGTATGTGCAGGGCGTCGACAACGTCTACGACCTGAACTTCAACGGCCTCGAAGGCGAAGACAAGGTCACCTATGGCGACGTTTTCCTGCAGGCCGAGCAGGAATATTCGCGCCACAATTTCGAGTTTGCCAACACCGCGACGCTGCTGCGCCACTTCGAGGACGCGGAAGCCGAGTGCAAGGCGCTGCTGGCGGCCGGTGCACCCCAGGACGGTGGCGCGCACCGCATGGTGTTTCCCGCCTATGACCAGTGCATCAAGGCCAGCCACGTCTTCAACCTGCTCGATTCGCGCGGCGTGATTTCGGTGACCGAGCGGCAGAAATACATTTTCGCCGTGCGCAATCTGGCGAAGGCCTGCGGCGAGGCGTTTTTGCTGACCGAGGCCGGCGGCTTTTCCCTGGCCGGGGAGGCCGCGTAATGCCCGATCTGCTTCTTGAACTTCGCTCCGAAGAAATTCCCGCGCGCATGCAGCGCAAGGCGGCGGCCGACCTGAAAAAGATGGTCACCGACGGTCTGGTCGAGGCCGGCCTGACCTATGAGGCGGCCCGCGAATATTTCACGCCGCGCCGGCTCGTGCTGGACATGCGCGGCCTGACGGCGCGCTCGAAGGACATTCGCGAGGAGCGCAAGGGACCGTCAACCAAAGCGCCCGAACAGGCAATCCAGGGCTTTTTGCGCTCGGCGGGGCTGGCCTCGATTGAAGAGGCGCATGTCCATACCGACCCGAAGAAGGGCGATTTCTACGTTGCCCATATTTCAAAGCCGGGCAGGGCGGCGGAAGAGATCATCGCCGACCTGATACCCGGCATCATCCGCACGTTCCCGTGGCCGAAATCGATGCGCTGGGGCGCGGCCTCGGGGCCGAAAGGCGCTCGCTATGGCGGCACCGAAGGCCAGGGCGGCGACGCGCTGCACTGGGTTCGCCCGCTGCAATCGATCCTGTGCACCTTCGGCCCCGAGACCGAGGAACCGGTGGTGGTCGATTTCGAGGTCGACGGCATCCGCTCCGGCAACGTCACCTACGGCCACCGCTTTCATGCGCCGGCCGAAATCACCGTGCGCCGCTTTGAGGACTACGCGGCCAAGCTGGAAGCGGCCAAGGTTGTGCTCGACGCTGACCGCCGCAAGGAAATCATCCTGGCCGACGCCAAGAACCTGGCCTTCGCCAACGGCCTTGATCTGGTCGAGGACGAAGGCCTGCTGGACGAGGTCGCCGGGCTGGTCGAATGGCCGGTCGTGCTGATGGGCGAGTTCGAGACGGAGTTTCTGGCGATCCCCGCCGAAGTCATCCGCCTAACCATCCGCGCCAACCAGAAGTGTTTCGTGGTGCGTCCTTCGAGGCCGGCTTCGCCGGCACCTCAGGATGAGGGAGGGCAGAGCCACCCCAATGACGATCCTCATCCTGAGGTGCGAGCGGAGCGAGCCTCGAAGGACGCACTCTCCAACCACTTCATCCTGACCGCCAATATCGAGGCGAAGGACGGCGGCAAGGAAATCGCCCACGGCAACGGCAAGGTGGTGCGCGCGCGCCTTTCCGATGCGGTGCATTTCTGGAAGACCGATCAGGCGGATCTGCCCGACCTCGACGCGTTGCAGGCATCGGCAGAAAAGTTCGATCTGAATCTGAAAAAGCCGCTCGACCAGCGCATGGCCCGCCTTGATCATCTCGGCGTTACCTTCCATGCCAAGCTCGGCACGCAAGGTGAGCGCGTGGAGCGCATAAGGCGGCTGGCGCAGGAAATCGCGCCGCTGGTCGGTGCCGATCCCGAGCTTGCCGCCCGCGCGGCGGTGCTGGCCAAGGCCGACCTGACCACCGAAATCGTCGGCGAGTTCCCCGAATTGCAGGGCGCGATGGGCCGCAAATACGCGGCTCTACAGGGCGAGCATGCGTCCGTCGCCGCCGCAATCGAAGAACACTACAAACCCCAAGGCCCCTCCGACCGCGCCCCGACCGATCCGGTTTCGGTAGCGGTGGCGCTCGCCGACAAGCTGGACATGCTGGTCGGGTTTTGGGCGATCGACGAAAAGCCCACGGGCAGCAAGGACCCGTTCGCGCTACGCAGGGCGGCGCTAGGTGTGGTGCGGATATTGGTCGAGAATGGGATAAGCCTAAGACTTGAAAAAGTCTGGCACGCTGGCTGGCTGCTAATTTTCCGACAGATAATTGACCAACGCTATCGTCCAATTTTCGACGCTTGGTTAGAATTGCAGAAAAAATTGCCTCTACCTCTCAACGAGGATTGGGGCTTTGATCAAATAGCCGCGCAATTCGCGGGCAAGGAAGAATTTCTTCAGGACTGGGCCAACTGCTTCAATGAGGCAGAAGCTAACCTCCTCTCCTTCTTCCACGATCGCCTGAAAGTCTACCTCCGCGATCAGGGTGCGCGGCACGATCTGATCGACGCTGTGCTTGCCGGAAGTAGCGCGTTGATCTCCCCCCTTGCGGGGGAGATGTCGGCGAAGCCGACAGAGGGGGGCGCTGTCCCGCAGTCCTCTCAATCCGTCGATGAAAGCCGCGACGGTAAGCGCTCTACGTTGCCCCCCTCTGCCCTGCCGGGCATCTCCCCCGCAGGGGGGGAGATCAGGCCTTCCTCCAACGACGACCTGCTTATCATCGTGCGCAAGGTCGAAGCCCTCGGCGCTTTCCTTGAGACAGAGGACGGCAAGAACCTGCTCGCCGGCACCAAGCGCGCGGCGAACATTCTGGCGGCCGAGGAAAAGAAAAAAACCGCCATCGCCGATGCCGTCGATCCCTCGCTGTTGCGCGAAGAGCCTGAGAAAAACCTGTTCGCGGCGGTGAATCAGGCTGAGAGCCAAGCAGCCCAAGCGATTCAGAATGAAGATTTTTTTACCGCTCTTGCCGCGCTCAGCGCTTTGCGCCAGCCGGTTGATTCATTCTTGGGTCATGTTCATGTGAACGATGAAGACGCCACTGTCCGCGCCAACCGCCTGGCGCTCCTGGCACGCATCCGCGCGGCTACCAACCAGGTCGCGGATTTCTCGAAAATCGCCGGTTGATCCTCGCCCGACCTATTGCCGATGCTTGCCGTAGCCGTTCGGTGGCAGATAGGCAGGTGGCGCGGCGGGCGCTGGCGGCGGGGCCGGCGCGTCGCCCTTGGAGGCGGCAGCCTGTTGCGACGGCGCTGCCGTATCCTTGGGCGGGATGGCGGGCGCGAAAGCGTCTCCGGCTATGCCGCCGCGAATAACCAGAGGCTGGAAGTTCGGCCCGCGTCGGGGGATCGCCGCCACCTTCTCGAAGGTCACTTCCGGCAGCGGCTCGCCAAGCGCGATGATGGACGGCGTTTCCAGCGGCGTTTCCACGAAACGGGCGCCCTGCGCGCTTGGCTGGCCGGTTTGTCTTGCCGG
Source organism: Mesorhizobium sp. A623 (assembly GCF_054489405.1). Classification (NCBI taxonomy): domain Bacteria; kingdom Pseudomonadati; phylum Pseudomonadota; class Alphaproteobacteria; order Hyphomicrobiales; family Phyllobacteriaceae; genus Mesorhizobium; species Mesorhizobium sp. A623. The sequence continues at coordinate 60,999 of NZ_JBTMXB010000014.1, read as the reverse complement.
TGCCGGCGCGCCAAGCGTGATGATGGAGGGCGTCGCTGCGGGAGCGGTTTCGCCCATGACGACAAAGGACGACCCCTGGGCCATGCCCGTTGCCGCCATTGTCAGGATGAACGCTGCCAATACGCGCACGAACAAAAGTAGGCTCCTTGCCTGCTGGCTGCATCCACGCACCGGGTGCATGGATGCACACTGGCCAAGGGTATAGCATCGAAGGATTTATAATTTCCCAAGCTCGGCCTTGCCGCGCGGGCGTCACCGTATTAGCACCAATCATGGGGTTGGACCCCTCGAAAGGTTAGAGTTTTGGCTGACATATCCGCCGCCGCTGATGCGATGGAACAAGCGCTGGCGCTACTGGAGCAAGGCGAGGTCGTCGCCATCCCGACCGAGACGGTCTACGGCCTGGCGGGCGACGCCACCAATGGCGTCGCCGTTGCCCGCATTTTCGAGGCGAAGGGCAGGCCGCGGTTCAATCCGTTGATCGCCCATGTCTGTGACATGGAAATGGCCGTGCGCATCGGCGTGTTCGATCCGCTATCGCGAAAACTGGCCGAAAAATTCTGGCCAGGCCCACTGACGCTGGTGCTGCCGTTGCGCGCCGGTGCCGCAATCCATCCGCTGGTGACCGCCGGCCTCGATACCATCGCGTTGCGCCTGCCCAGAGGCTTCGGCGTCGGCCTCATTGCCCGTTTTGGGCGGCCGTTGGCAGCACCCAGCGCCAACGCGTCCGGGAAAATCAGCCCGACAAGTGCTGCCGCTGTCTCCGCTTCGCTTGGCGACAGGATCAAGCTGGTGGTCGATGCCGGCGCAACGCCGGTCGGGCTGGAATCCACCATCGTCAAGGTTGAGGGCGGGAAGGTGCGGTTGCTGCGGCCGGGCGGCGTTTCCGCGGCCGAAATCGAGGCGGTTGTCGGCCAGGATGTGCTGCGCGGCGGTTCCGGTGGCATCCAGGCGCCGGGCATGATGGCCTCGCACTACGCGCCGGGCGCTGCGGTGCGGCTGAATGCCGAGAGCATTGGCGAAGGCGAGGCGCTGCTGGCGTTCGGGCCGGAGCGCGTGCCGGGTTCGGAAAGGGCCATTTCGGTCAAAAATCTCTCCCAAGCCGGCGATTTGCGGGAAGCGGCAAGCAATCTGTTCGCCTATCTCCAGGAACTGGACCGCAGCGGCGCGCGCATGATCGCCGTGGAGCCTGTGCCGATGGATGGGCTGGGCGAGGCGATCAACGACCGGCTGGCCCGCGCCGCCGCCCCGCGCGATCCCGTTTCGGCCGCAACATAGGCAGCTAACATGGCTTCGGACATTCAGAATCTCGATCCCGCCTTGATCGCCCGTTTCGCGTGCATCGTCGGCGACAGCCACGCCCTGCGCGATCAAAATGACATCGCCGGCTATCTGATCGAGCCGCGTGGGCTTTGGCATGGCAGGACTTCGCTGGTGCTGCGGCCGGGCAGCGTCGAGGAGGTCAGCCGCATCATGAAACTGGCGACCGAGACGAAAACGCCGATCGTCCCGCAAAGCGGCAATACCGGGCTGGTCGGCGGGCAGGTGCCCGACGGCTCCGGCCGCGAGGTGTTGTTGTCGCTGTCGCGGCTGAACCGCATTCGCGAGCTTGACGTTCTGTCCGGCACCGCAACCGTGGAAGCCGGCGTCATCCTGCAGAATTTGCACGATGCGGCCGATTCCGTCGACCGGCTGTTCCCGCTGTCGCTGGCCTCGCAAGGTTCCTGCCAGATCGGCGGCAACCTTTCCTCCAATGCGGGCGGAACCGGCGTGCTCGCCTATGGCAATGCGCGCGAACTCTGCCTTGGCGTCGAGGTGGTGTTGCCGACCGGCGAAGTGTTCGACGATTTGCGCAAGCTGAAGAAGGACAATACCGGCTACGATCTGAAGAACCTGTTCGTCGGCGCGGAAGGCACGTTGGGCGTCATCACGGCGGCGGTGGTGAGGCTTTTTCCCAAGCCAAGGGGCCGCGAGGTTGGCTTCGTCGGCCTTACCTCCACGCAGGCAGCGCTTGCGCTGTTTTCCCGGGCGATGGATCGCGGCGGCTCAAGCCTGACGGCCTTCGAGTTGATCGAACGGCGGCCTTATGATTTTACGCTCCGGCACGCATCGGGCGTCGTTCGCCCGCTGCTGCAAGACTGGCCGTGGTACGTGCTGATGGAGATTTCGTCGGGCCGGTCCGCGGAGGATGCCAGGGCGCTGTTGGAGGATATTCTTTCTTCCGGTCTTGAAGACGGGATCGTCGGCGATGCGGTGATTTCTTCGAGCATCGCGCAGGCCAACGCCTTCTGGAATTTCCGCGAGATGCTGCCCGAGGCGCAAAAGCCCGAGGGCGCGTCGATAAAGCACGATATTTCCGTGCCGATAGAAAAGATCCCGGCCTTCGTCGAGCAGGCGGCGCGTGCCGTTGAAACGATCTGCCCCGGCGCGCGGCCGGTCTGCTTCGGCCATATGGGCGACGGCAATCTGCACTACAACGTTTCAAGGCCGGTCGGCGGCGACGACGAAGCCTTCTTCGCTTTCTATCACCCGATGAACCATGCGGTGCATGATGTGGTGCGCTCGCTCAACGGTTCCATCTCCGCCGAGCACGGCATCGGCCAGTCGAAGCGCGACGAACTGATCGCGACGGCGCCGCCGATGGCGATCGATCTGATGCGGCGGGTAAAGGCTGCGTTCGACCCCGCCGGCATCATGAATCCCGGTAAGGTTATCTGATCCTTTCCAGCGCCGTTGCTGGTGGTATTCCGATAACCATTTGCAAGATCAGGAAAATTTAACCGACTTTCTTAAGCGCGGCGGTAAGGAGGCCGCGCTAGTCTCTGCTCATAAACGAGGCCGGGAAAACTGGCCCGGAGAGACCGGAAAACCGGCTCTCAGGAGAGACAGGGAAGACAGTAGATGAGTACCGGACTGAAGCCAGTCTGGGCGGGGCGCAACATGCGCCTCGACCCTTTTCGTTTGCCGCAAATGGTCAGCTACGCGACCAATGACGACTATGGCGACGTTACCTTCACCATCGACCATCGCGGTGCCGTGGTGCGCCGGATGCTCGAACTCAGTGGCTTGCCGGCAACCATCGCGCTTCCCGCCATCGCCTTTCGGGGCGTTGCCGCAAGGGCCATGGAAGATCCAGAAGGCAATGTCACCGTGACCCTGGAACTGCTCCACAACGACCCGATGCTGTCGGTGCCGCTGCTGGTTGCCGACGACCTCTACGACGTCGCCGCGGACTGGCGCGCCTGGGCCGACGCCTACCGCCTGCCGATGCTGCTGATCGAGGCGGACGGCGTTGCCCGGACCTTGGAAGAATCGCTGGGGGCGGCCATCAAGACGCTGCCGCCGCAAGAGCGCCGCAAGGGCAGGGCTTCGCACACACGCCGCCCGCGCTTTCTGGCTCGCCGCAGGGCCGGCGATCTCGGTTTGAGGCTGGTCATCAGCGGCGAGGAAATCATCGCGCGCGAGTAATTTCAAACCATCGGTTTGAGCGCAACCCAGACCGCGCCGCCGATCAGGCCGAGAAAAATCAGCCAGCCGACCTGGCTGTTCGACTTGAACAGTTTCAGGCACTGGTCGGGGTCGTCGATGTCGAGCACGGTGATCTGCCTTGTCATATGGGCGGCGGCGGCGAGCAGCCCGGCAAGGGCGACGACCGGCGCCTGGGCTGCCGCGAAAGCGACGGCAAAGCACATCAGCGCGCCGCCATAAAGCCCGGCCAGCCACGATTTGGTGTTGTCGCCGAACAGGCGCGCGGTGGAGCGGACGCCGACGATGGCGTCGTCCTCCTTGTCCTGATGCGCATAGATGGTGTCGTAGCCGATCACCCACAGGATCGAGCCGATATAGAGCATCACGGCCGGCCCATCGATGTCGCCGAACTCGTTTGCCCAGCCCATCAGCGCGCCCCAGGAAAAGGCAAGGCCGAGAACGAGTTGCGGCCAGTTGGTGAATCGTTTCGCGAAGGGATAGAGCGCGACGATCGCGAGCGACGAAATGCCGAGCGGTATGGCGAACTCGCTGAGCTGAAAAAGCACCACCAGCCCGACCAGGGCTTGCACGATCAGGAAGATCCACGCCTGCCGGCGGCTGACCTGGCCCGATGGCAGCGGGCGCGAACGGGTGCGCTCGACCTGCGCATCGATGTCGACGTCAACGATGTCGTTGTAGGTGCAGCCCGCGCCGCGCATGGCAATCGCGCCGAGCAGGAACAGGATGAGCGTGAAGGGTTGCGGCAGCAGCGAGGCCAGCGAATCGCCGGGCCGCGCATAGGCGCTTGCAGCGAGCGCCGCCGACCACCAGCACGGCCATAACAGCAACTGCCAGCCGATGGGCCGGTCCCACCGGGCAAGCTGCGCGTACGGCCATAGCGCGCGCGGCAGCGCCCGATAGACCCAATGGCCGCTTGGCGCATCGGCAACGCGGCCCTGCTTGGCTTTCGACTGGATGGTTTCCATTTCTGTGAAGTGGCAGCATGGGCTTGTGGCGTCAAGCGGGCGATTTGTCCTTTATAATTTGGCCGTGCTGCTTGACCGCCCGCCGCCGTGCCCATACCGGATGGACCTTGCGGGTCAGCAATCGTGAGGCAATCCATGAACGTTCTTCTGCTCGGTTCCGGCGGCCGCGAACATGCGCTGGCCTGGAAGCTGGCCGCGTCGCCCATGCTGACGAAGCTTTATGCCGCCCCCGGCAATCCCGGCGTCGCGCAGGAAGCCGAACTGGTGGCGCTGGATATGGCCGACCATGCAGCGATCGTTGAATTCTGCCGGGCCAAAAAGATCGATCTCGTGGTGGTCGGGCCGGAAGCGCCGCTGGTGGCGGGGCTGGCCGACGATCTGCGCGCTGCAAATATTCGCGTGTTCGGCCCATCGAAGGCGGCGGCCCAACTGGAAGGCTCGAAGGGTTTCACCAAGGACCTTTGCGCGAAATACGACATCCCGACCGCCGCCTATGGCCGCTTCGGCGATCTGGCCTCGGCCAAAACCTATGTCGAAAAAATGGGCGCACCGATCGTCATCAAGGCGGACGGGCTGGCGGCGGGCAAGGGGGTCACCGTCGCGCTGATGCTGGCCGAGGCGCTGGCCGCACTCGACGCCTGCTTTGACGGTTCGTTCGGCGATGCCGGGGCGGAAGTGGTGGTCGAAGAATTCCTGACCGGCGAGGAAGCGAGCTTCTTTTGCCTGTGCGACGGCGTCACCGCGCTGCCTTTCGGCACGGCGCAGGACCATAAGCGCGTCGGCGAGGGCGACACCGGCCCCAACACCGGCGGCATGGGCGCTTATTCGCCGGCACCCGTGATGACGCCCGAGATGATCGAGCGCACGATGAACGAGATCGTTCTGCCCACCATGCGCGGCATGGCAGAGGCCGGCGCGCCGTTTTCCGGCGTGCTGTTCGCCGGCCTGATGATCACGGATCAGGGGCCGAAGCTGATCGAATACAATACCCGTTTCGGAGACCCGGAATGCCAGGTCTTGATGATGCGGCTGAAGGACGATCTGCTGGTGCTGCTCAACGCGGCCGCCGACGGTCAGCTTGCGCATATGTCGGTGCGCTGGCGCGATGAGGTGGCGCTGACAGTGGTGATGGCGGCGAACGGCTATCCCGGCACGCCCGAAAAAGGCTCGGTCATCCGGGGCGCTGCTTCAGGCGACGGCGTCGAGATCTTTCATGCCGGCACCGCGCTGAACGGCGGCGCGCTGGTCGCCAATGGCGGGCGCGTACTGAACGTCACCGCCATGGGCGCGACGGTGAGCGAGGCGCAGGCGAAAGCCTATCAAGGCGTCGACCGGATCGACTGGCCGCAAGGCTTTTGCCGCCTCGATATCGGCTGGCAGGCGATCGAACGCGAGAAGGCCGCGAAGCAGGCCTAGCGGGGACCGAACCCCGCCTTGATCGATCCAGTCAGTATCGGATCGACACCTTGTGGCGCGTCGGCGAATTGAACCAGATCGGGCGGTGGTCCGGCGAGTTTTTCTGATCCAGCTTTGGCCATGGCGTACGTACGAAAATAGGTTGCCGCCATGCGCCAGCCATCCCGCACTTCCTTCCAATTCTGCTCGAGGGCAGCAGTCAGTTCCCGCATAGTCGGCGGTGGCGCAACGGCTGCGTAGGTGATGGTGAAATTGCCCTTCAGGCCGACATCCCGCCCGACCGGCACCGGTACGCTGACCAGTGTGTCGGCGGGTGCGTCGATCAGGCCGCCGAACGGCCATTTTTCGCGCAGTTCGGCGATATCCATCGGCGCGACGTTGACGTCGATGTCGTTGGGCGTGCCGGGAACGCGATAGGGGCAGTGCACGCGCCCGCAATTGGCCTGCGCCGAAAACTGCCACAGCGCATAGCTTTCCCAGTTGCCCATCGGGAAATGCACGCCGATTTCCGGCTTGTAGCGCGCATACCAGAGCGGCAGGCGCGACAGAAGCGGGTAGCGCGCGCGGTTTTCGGCGATGTGCCGCGCGGTCGTGCCGTTGGTATAGAGGATCGGGAACCGCCCGACGCGGCGATGCACCTGCCGCACGAACTCCTCGGCGCCTTCCAGCGACATCCACTTTTCGGGATCGTTTTCCTCGATGTCGAGCGCCAGAAGATCGTCGGGGCCGGGCTCCGCGAAATCGATGAAATTATTGGCCTGCTGCACCGGATTGCCGGGGCGGGCCAGATGATACGCGCCCCATTTGAGGCCCAGCATCCCCGCCATGATTTTACGCGTGTGAAAAAGCTCGCGCGTCACCGCATGCCGTTTCCACAGCGCCTTGCACAGCCGGAACGCGGTCTCGTCGCCGGAGCAGAAATAGGGTGGCGCAAGGCCGTCCGAGGCCTTGCTGATGAAGCCGGCGACGCGCTTGTCGGTGGCAAGTGCCGTCCAGTCGATGGAATTATACTCATAGGCGTCGAGCACCAGCGCACGGTCGGGGTTCTTCCAAGGCTCGGAAAAATCCGAGGCGACAGCGCCGGCCATGGCCGCAGAAAGCGCCATCGCGGCAATCGCCGCGCGCAAAAAGTGCCGCGCACTCAGCTTCAAACCCCGATCCTCGCTGGCTCGTCATGGAACCCGCGCCGATCCTGGACTGTCATGGTTAACGATTTGATTCTGTAATTAGATACGCTGGAGTGCAGGCCCCTTTCAGCACTTGGGCGGGAGAGGTAGAAAAAAGAATCCGCGTGACAATAGTTGACGTTTACGTAAAAGGTGGGTGTCGAAATGCCAGGTGGCCGCGCCGCTTTTGCGGGGTATGCTGGCCATGCTTTCAAGACAGGAGGAGGCGGCATGTATCGCGCACCCGTTGAGGAAATAGGCTTCGCGCTGAAGCAGATCGCGGATTTGAAGCAGGTTCTCGATACCGGTGCTTTCGGCGATCTGAGCGAGGATCTGGTCGATGCCGTGCTCGGCGAAGCGGGCCGCTTCGCCAGCGAGGAAATCGCGCCGCTGGCCAGGATCGGCGACGAGCAGGGCGCGGTGCTGAAGGACGGTGCGGTGACCATGCCGGCCGGCTGGAAGGAGCTTTACCGCCGCTGGACCGACGGCGGCTGGAACGCGCTGTCCGGTCCCGAAGCCTATGGTGGGCAAGCCTTGCCGACGATGCTGGCGATGGCCGCCCATGAAATGTGGAATTCCGCCGCAATGGCCTTCGGGCTTGGCCCGATGCTGACCATGGGCGCGGTCGAGGCGCTCGACAAGCACGCGTCGGAGGCGCTGAAGGAAAAATACCTCGCCAAGCTGGTTTCCGGCGAGTGGATGGGCACCATGAACCTGACCGAGCCGCAGGCAGGGTCGGACCTTGCCGCCTTGCGCAGCCGCGCCGAGCCGGCGGGTGACGGCACCTACCGCATCTTCGGCCAAAAAATATTCATCACCTATGGCGAGCACGATTTTTCGGACAACATCGTGCATCTGGTGCTGGCGCGGCTTCCCGATGCGCCTGCCGGCACGCGCGGCATCTCGCTGTTTCTGGTGCCGAAATTCCTGGTGAACGACGACGGATCGCTGGGCAAGCGCAACGATGTGTTCTGTTCGGGGCTGGAGCGCAAGCTCGGCATCCACGCTTCGCCGACCTGCACCATGATCTATGGCGACGGCTTCGGCGGTGCGGAGCCGGGCGCCATCGGCTGGCTGATCGGCGAGGAAAACAAGGGCCTCGCCTGCATGTTCACGATGATGAACAATGCCCGCCTTGCCGTCGGCACGCAGGGCATGGCCATGGCCGAAGCCGCCACCCAGAAGGCGCTGGCCTATGCGAACGAGCGCCGGCAAGGCAAGGCCGCGGATTTTTCGGGCGAAGGCATGGCCCCGATCGTTCATCATGCCGATGTGCAGCGCAATCTCCTGACCATGAAGGCGCTGACGCAGATGGCCCGCGCGATCTGCTATTCCTGCGCCCACGCCATCGACATGGGGCGCGCCTCCACCGACAACGAGGCGGCGCATTGGCGCGACCGCGCCAATCTCCTGACGCCGCTGGCCAAGGCATTCTCCACCGATGTCGGCGTCGAGGTGGCGTCTATCGGCGTGCAGGTGCATGGCGGCATGGGTTTTGTCGAGGAAACGGGTGCGGCCATCCTCTACCGCGACGCGCGCATCGCCCCGATCTATGAAGGCACCAATGGCATCCAGGCCATCGACCTGGTGACGCGAAAACTGCCGCTGGGCGGCGGCGCGCATGTCCATGCCTATATCGACGAGCTGGAGGCCATCGCCGCCGCCACGAGCACCAGCGAAATCGCCGGGCTTGGCCATACGGCGGATTTTCTTGGCCAGGCGCTGGAGGATCTGTCCGAGACGACGCTCTTCCTTCAGGATTTGCTGGCTTCCGGCGACATGGAAAAAGCGCTGGCCGTCGCTACGCCCTATCTGAGGCTTTTTTCGCTGGTCGCCGGCAGCGCCTATCTGGCGCGGGCCGCGTTGGCCGACCGGTCTGAAGCGCGGGCGGCGCTTTGCCGCTTCGCCGCGGAAAATCTTATGGGCGAAGTCGGCGCCCTGAAACAGCGGGTCATCGGCGGTGGCCCCAGCCTCGCGGCTGCGGCAAAAGCGCTGATTTCGGTATGACCAACAAGGATGAATCGAGCATGACGGACCATATTCTCGTTGAGCGGCAGGGCGCGGTGCAGATCATCCGCATCAACCGGCCAGACAAGAAGAACGCCCTGACACGGGCCATGTATGCGACGATGACGGCGGCCCTTGCCGAAGCAGATGCCGATCCGGAAATCCGCGTCAGCGTTTTTCTCGGCGTGCCAGGCGCGTTTTCGGCCGGCAACGACCTTGCCGATTTCCTCGTCATGGCGACAGGCGGCGAGGGCGGTCATGAGGTCTGGGACTTTTTGCTGGCGCTGGCCGGCTCGCAAAAACCGATGATTTCCGGCGTCGACGGCATCGCGGTCGGTATCGGCACGACGCTGAACCTGCATTGTGACCTGACCTTCGCCACGCCGCGCACCGTGTTCCGCACGCCCTTCGTCGATCTCGGGCTGGTGCCGGAAGCAGGCTCCAGCCTGCTGGTGCCGCAAATCCTCGGGCGTCAGGGCGCGTTCGCACTGCTCGGCCTTGGCGAAGGCCTTTCCGCCGAGCGCGCCAGGCAAGCAGGGCTGATCTACGAGGTGGTCGAGGAAGGCTCGCTGGAGGCTTCCGTGCTGGCGGCGGCCGGCCAGATCGCGGCCAAGCCGCCGGAAGCGTTGAAAATCGCCCGCGACCTCATGCGCGGCCCGCGCGAGGAACTGGTGGCGCGGATCGGGCTGGAAGCCGCGCATTTTCGCGAACGGTTGAAATCCGACGAGGCACGCGCAGCTCTGATGGCGTTCATGGCTAGGAAAAAGGGGCAGGCAAGCCCCCCGGAGCCCTGAGAAGAGGGGGCCTTACGCCGCTGCCTTACGGATAAAGCCGCGTCTTCTTCCAGACTCCAGCACCTTCCCGGTCGAACACGACGCGGTCGTGCAGGCGGAAGGGGCGGTCGTGCCAGAATTCCACGTGACTCGGCACGATGCGGAAACCGGACCAGTGCTTTGGGCGCGGAACCGTGCCGATGGCGTAGCGCGCCGTATATTCGGCCACGGCTTTTTCCAGCGCAAAGCGGCTTTCCAGCGGCCGCGACTGTTTCGAGGCCCATGCGCCGATGCGGCTGCCGCGCGGGCGTGAGGCGTAATATTCGTCCGCTTCCGCGTCGCTGACGATCTCGACCGGACCGCGCACGCGCACCTGCCGGCGCAGCGATTTCCAGTGAAAGCATAGCGCCGCCTTCATGCTGCCCAGAATTTCGCGGCCCTTGGCGCTCTCGAAATTCGTATAGAAGACGAAGCCGTGCTCATCGAACCCCTTCAGCAGCACCATGCGCACGTCCGGCATGCCCTCGGCATCGACGGTCGCCAGCGCCACGCCGTTGGGGTCGTTCAACTCCGACTTGGTGGCGTCCTCCAACCACTGCGCGAACAGCCGAAAAGGCTCCGTGCTCCCGGTAAAGTCATCATCTGTTAAGGGTGCGTCGTTCATAGTTTTCTCAAATCTTATTCGTTGGCGGGAGTTTGCCGATTGTCGCGCGTCGCGCAAGCATTTGACAGCCTGCCTGCGAGCGTTTTCGTTTCGGCCAGCTTGAAAGCCGGTATGCTGATCGGCGTTCTTGTCGTTGCGGGTTGCGGGGCCGGCGGTTTCAGCCTGGAGCAGGCGGAAGTCGACCGCACGCTCTACACCAGCAGTGTGCCGGCGGCTTCGCCAACTGACGATTCCAGCCTGGTGGCCGATCAGGCGACGATCCGCAATGCCGTCTCCTCTGCCGATGTGGAGACGCTGGCCGGGCAGGATATTCCCTGGGCGAATTCCGAAACCGGTTCGCGCGGTGCGATCTCGCAGCTGACCGAGGACAAGTCCGGCGGCAGGCTCTGCCGCAGCTTCGCCGCATCACGCGAAAGTTTCGACGGGGTATCCCTGTTCAAGGGCGAGGCGTGCATGATCGCCGCTGGAGTGTGGCGGCTGGAAGCCTTCGCGGCCCGATAAGAAACTGCCCGTAAGCGGCCGTACGTACTGGAATTTCTTCCTAGGTGCACGCATATAGAAGGCGACTGTAACTTCAGGTTTGACGGGTAGGGATACATGCGCGACCCCTATGAGGTGCTGGGCGTTGCCAAAAACGCTTCGGCCAAGGAAATAAAATCGGCTTACCGCAAACTCGCCAAGAAGCATCATCCGGACCAGAATCCGGATGATCCCAAGGCGAAGGACCGCTTTGCCGCCGCCAATCAGGCTTATGAGGTTGTCGGCGACGAAAAGAACCGCGCCGCCTTCGACCGCGGCGAAATCGACGCCGATGGCAAACAGAAGTTCCAGGGCTTTGAGGGCGCGCAAGGCGGCGATCCCTTCGCCGGCTTTCGCCGCCAGCAGCAGGGACCGGGTGCCGCCCATTTCGAGTTTCGCTCCGGCAGGCCGGGGGGCGACCCGTTCGACGGCAACAGCGATATTTTCAGCCAGATATTCGGCGGCTTTGGCCAGCAGAAGCAGGCCGGGGCCGGAAATGCCCAATCGGCGCCGGCAGGCGACGACGTTTCCGCTACGCTCGACATAACCGTCGAGGAAGCGGCGACCTCGCCGAAAGTAACGGCCGTGTTTCCCGGTGGCCGCAAGATTGCCGTCAAGCTTCCGGCCTATGTCGAGGACGGCCAGACCATCCGTCTCAAGGGGCAGGGCGAGCCTTCGCCCTATGGCGGCAAGGCGGGCGATGCGCTGGTCAAGATTCATTTCCGCAAGCACCCGCGCTACCGCGTCGAAGGCCGCAACCTGCATGCGGGCCTGCCGGTTTCGCTGAAGGATGCCGTTCTGGGAGCCAAGGTGGCGGTGGAGACGCCGTCCGGCCGGCTGGCGCTGACCATTCCCGCCTGGTCCAGTTCCGACAAGGTGCTGCGGCTCAAGGGCAGGGGCCTGCCCGTCAAGACCGGCGGCCATGCCGATCTCTACGCCCATGTCCAGATCATGCTGCCGGAAGGCGGCAATAGCGAACTCGAGGCGTTGCTGCGCAAGCAAAACGATTGAATAAGGCCCGCCCGGCGCTTGAAGGCGCTGTGTGCCTGTGCGATACGCTCCCGCATTGGAATGTGTGATGGAGAGCGCTCACATGGCGGGTGGACAGGGCCTTATGGCCGGCAAGCGCGGCCTTATCCTGGGCGTGGCGAATAATCGGTCGATCGCCTATGGCATTGCCAAGGCGTGCGTCGATCACGGCGCCGAAGTTGCGCTGACCTATCAGGGCGAAGCGTTCAAGAAGCGCGTCGAGCCGCTCGCCGCCGAACTCAAGGCGCATGTCGCCGGTCATTGCGACGTGACCGACCCGGAAAGCCTCGATGCGGTGTTCGCCGATGTGGCCGCGCATTTCGGCAAGATCGATTTCCTCGTCCATGCCATCGCCTTTTCCGACAAGGAAGAGCTTGACGGCCGCTATGTCGAGACGACGCGCGCCAATTTCAGCCGCACCATGGAAATTTCGGTGTTTTCGTTCACCGACGTCGCCAAGCGCGCCGAGCCGCTGATGAACGATGGCGGTTCGCTGCTGACGCTGACCTATTATGGCGCTGAAAAAGTCATGCCGCACTATAATGTCATGGGTGTCGCTAAGGCCGCCCTCGAGGCGAGCGTGCGCTATCTCGCGGTCGATCTCGGCGGCAGGGGCATTCGCGTCAACGCCATTTCGGCCGGGCCGATCAAGACGCTGGCCGCCTCGGGCATTGGCGATTTCCGCTATATCCTGAAGTGGAACGAATACAATTCGCCGCTGAAGCGCACGGTTACACCCGAGGAGGTCGGCGATTCCGGCCTCTATCTGCTTTCCGACCTGTCGCGCGGCGTCACCGGCGAAGTCCACCACGTCGATTCCGGCTATCACGTCGTCGGCATGAAGGCGGTGGATGCGCCGGACATCTCGACCGTCAAGGACTGATCCCCTCCCTGCTCTAACCGGTGCCGTTTGGAAGCCATGTCTCTGCTTGTCTATTTCGTGCGCCACGGCCAGACCGACTGGAACGCCGAGAACCGGCTGCAAGGTCAGGCCGACATCGATTTGAATGCGTTGGGGCGCGAGCAGGCAACGCAAAACGGCCATAAGCTGGCGCAATTGATCGACGATCCGCAAGCTTTCGATTTCGTCGCCAGCCCGATGAAGCGCACGCGCGAAACGATGGAGCGCGCCCGCACGGCGATGGGCCTCGATCCCAAGGCCTACCGCACCGATGCGAGGCTGGTCGAGGTGAATTTCGGCGATTGGCAGGGCTTCACCTATGCCGAGCTTGAGGCGCGGCATCCGGGCATCTCCAGCGAGCGCAGCCTCGACAAATGGGATTATCGGCCTTCCGGCGAAGGCGCAGAAAGCTACCAGATGCTCTACGAGCGGATAAAGCCGTGGTTCGAGGAACTGGCGCGCGACACGGTTTGCGTGACGCATGGCGGCGTCATCCGCACGCTGTTTCGGCTGGTCGAAAAGGTCTCGAGGGAAAAGGCCGCCAGCCTCGATACGCCGCAGGATCGGGTGCTGCGGCTAAGGGACGGCCACCTGGAATGGCTTTGAAGCCCACGGTTTGATGGTTTAATCGCCCGATTCGCTGTCCGGCAGTTCCATGTCGGTCACGACGTTCACGCCATTCGTAACATCATAGGCGATGACGATGTCCATGCCTTCCTTCAGCGATTCGATGTCGGTCTCGCCGTTCATCTTGTAGGATTTGCCGTCGTCCAGCGTAATCGTCAGGGTGTCCTTGTCGATCTTCTTGATCAGGCCCTCGGTCTGGGCCGCGAAGGCTGCGGTGGAAATCAGCAATGTGGCGGCAACGGCGCCGAACAGGGTACGCCCGGATAGGATACGCATTTGTCGTCCTCTTTTTTCCGTGCGCCCCATTTTCAGGGGCGGGTGATTTGCAAGCGGCGAAACAGTGCAGAAACCAATCCAATGTGTCAAAGCTTAGGCCATCGATCGACAGTTTGACCCCCGTCCAAAACGCCAATAGAAGGCAGGCACGATCCGGCCTCCGACCGGCGAGGGTTCGATTTCCATGTCTCACAACACGTTCGGCCATCTTTTCCGCGTTACCACCTGGGGCGAAAGCCACGGCCCGGCACTGGGCTGCGTGGTCGACGGCTGCCCGCCCGGCATCCGCTTCACGGTCGCCGAAATACAGGCCGAACTGGACAAGCGGCGTCCCGGCCAGTCGCGTTTCGTCACGCAGCGCCGCGAGCCCGATGAGGTAAAAATCCTGTCCGGTACCATTGTGGACGAGGACGGCGAGACGCTCATCACCACTGGAACGCCGGTGTCCATGATGATCGAAAACGTCGACCAGCGCTCCAAGGATTATGGCGAGATCGCCCGGCAATATCGTCCCGGCCACGCCGACTACACCTATGAGGTCAAATACGGCCTGCGCGATCATCGCGGCGGTGGCCGCTCCTCCGCGCGCGAAACCGCCGCGCGGGTCGCTGCCGGCGCATTGGCGCGCAAGGTGGTGCCCGGCATGGTGGTGCGTGGCGCGCTCATTTCCATGGGCGAAAAATCCATCGACCGGAACAACTGGAACTGGAATTTCGTGGATGACGCGGAAAACCCGTTCTTCACGCCCGATCCGGCCTCCGTGCCTGTCTTTGCCGATTACCTCGACGGCATCCGCAAGGCGGGCTCCTCGGTCGGCGCGATCATCGAGATCGTCGCCGACGGCGTGCCGGCGGGGCTGGGCGCGCCGATCTACGCCAAGCTCGACCAGGACATCGCCTCCAATCTGATGTCGATCAACGCGGTCAAGGGCGTCGAGATCGGCAACGGCTTCGAGGCGGCGCGCATCACCGGCCAGGAAAACGCCGACGAAATGCGCATGGGCAATGACGGCAAGCCTGTCTTCCTGTCCAACAATGCCGGCGGCATCCTGGGCGGCATCTCGACCGGTCAGCAGATCGTAGCGCGCTTCGCGGTCAAGCCGACCTCCTCGATCCTGACCCCGCGAAAGTCCATCGACAAGGACGGCAACGACGTCGACGTCGTCACCAAGGGCCGGCACGATCCCTGCGTCGGCATCCGCGCCGTGCCGATCGGCGAAGCCATGGTTGCCTGTGCGCTCGCCGACCATTATTTGCGCCATCGCGGCCAGACGGGAAGGATTTAGGGGAATAGGGCAGTAGGCTTTGTAAGCTCTGATACTTGCCCCGCCTTCCCGAATTTCCTATTGCCTTATTGCCCTACCCCCCTATTGCCCTGCGAGCGAAGTGAGCCATGTCCTACGACCAGAAGAAAATCGTCGAAGCCCTGCGCGCATTCGAACAGGGCGAAATGGTCGTGGTCATGGACGATGACGGGCGCGAGAACGAAGGCGATCTGATCGTGGCCGCCGTCCATTGCACGCCCGAAAAGATGGCCTTCATGGTGCGCCATACCTCCGGCATCGTCTGCGCGCCGATGCCACGCGCGGAAGCCAAGCGGCTCAATCTGGCGCCGATGGTTGCCGACAACGATTCGGCCCACACCACCGCCTTTACCGTCAGCGTCGATTTCAAGCACGGCACCACCACCGGAATTTCGGCCGAAGACCGCACGCTGACCGTTCGCAATCTCGCCAACGGCAATGTCGGCGGCGCGGATTTTCTGCGGCCTGGCCACATTTTCCCGCTGATCGCGCGCGAAGGCGGCGTTTTGATGCGCTCCGGCCATACCGAGGCGGCGGTCGACCTGTGCAAGCTTGCCAATCTGCCCCCGGTCGGCGTCATCTCGGAACTGGTCAATGACGACGGCACCGTCAAACGCGGCCCACAGGTCTCGGCTTTCGCCAAGGAACATGGCCTGAAGCAGATTTCCGTGGCCGACCTCATCGCCTACCGCCAGCGGCAGGAAACGCTGATCGAGCGCGTTGCCTGCTCCGACATCGACACGCCCGGCGGTAAGGCCAAGGTCTTCACCTACACGCTGCCATGGGATGTCATGCAGCATCTGGCCGTCGTCTTCGGGGATATACGCGACGGCGAGGAAGTGCCGGTGCGCCTGCATCCCGAGGATGTCGTGACGGACGTGTTCGGCACCGACCACAAGCTGGATGCGATCATGAAACTCATGGGCGAGCGCCAGCGCGGCGTCATCGTCTATCTGCGCGAGGGGTCGGTGGGTGTCGCGCACCAGGACCGCAAGCGGCCCGTGCATGAAGGCGAGGAACACGAGGAAGCGCTGCGCCGTGAAAACGAATGGCGCGAGATCGGGCTTGGCGCGCAAATCCTGAAGGATCTGGGTATCTCCTCGATCAGTCTGATTGCTTCGCGCGAGCGGCACTATGTCGGCCTCGAAGGGTTCGGCATCCACATCGTCAAGACCGAGATTCTCTGAGGACATGGCCGCAATCGCCTGTTGACCATCGGGCTTTGCGGCGACGCAAAGATGGTCAAAGCGGTTGCTCGCGCCTATATCGGGGCATGGTCACGCGGCTCTACACCCATCCGATCTTTCTGGAACATCTCACGCCACCCGGTCATCCGGAGCGCCCGGACCGGCTGCGCGCCATCGAACGCGCACTGGAGGAAGAGGGTTTCGAGGATCTCGACCGCGTGGAAGCGCCGCTGGGCGATGAAGCCACTATCCTTTATGCGCATCCAGCCTCGCATGTCGCGAAGATACGCGCGGCCATTCCCGACGCCGGCATTACCCGCATCGACGGCGACACCACCGCCAGCCCGAAAAGCTGGCAGGCGGCGGTAACGGCAATCGGTGCCGCAAATGCCGCGGTCGATGACGTGTTCGAAGGCCGCGCCGATAACGTCTTCGTCGCCGCCCGCCCGCCCGGCCACCATGCCGAAAAGACCACGGCAATGGGCTTTTGCCTGTTCAACACTGCCGCGATCGCCGCGCGTTATGCGCAGAAAAAGCACGGTGCCGAGCGCATCGCCATCGTCGATTGGGATGTCCACCACGGCAACGGCACGCAGGACATCTTTTGGGACGATCCGTCCGTGCTCTATTGCTCCACGCACCAGATGCCGCTTTATCCCGGCACCGGCGCAAAGAACGAAACCGGGGCCGGCAATATCGTCAACGCGCCGCTGGAGCCGCGCACCGGCAGCGAGTTTTTCCGCGACGCCTTTCAGTCGCGTGTCCTGCCGGCGCTCGACAATTTCGCGCCTGACCTCATTCTGATTTCGGCAGGCTTCGACGCGCATCACCGCGATCCGCTGGCCGAGATCAACCTGACGGAAGACGATTTCGACTGGGCGACCGGGCAGTTGATGGAACGCGCCGTGCGCCATAGCGGCGGAAAGCTCGTCAGCCTGCTCGAGGGCGGCTATGATCTGCAAGGGCTGGCGTTTTCGGTTGCCGCCCATGTCGCGCGGCTGATGAAGGGATAGAAATGGCTGAGGAAGTGAACGAAGACGTCAAGGCGATGAGCTTCGAGCAGGCGCTCGACGCGCTGGAGAAGATCGTCGACGATCTGGAGCGGGGCGACGTGCCGCTCGACCAGTCGATCCGCATTTACGAGCGCGGCGAGACGCTGAAGGCGCATTGCGACCGCTTGTTGAAGTCTGCCGAAGACAAGGTTGAAAAGATTCGCCTTTCCCGCGATGGCAAGCCGGCAGGCGTGGAGCCGCTCGACGGAGAGTAGCTTGAAGCCGATGATCGGAAGGATTATCTTGGCCAGGGTTAGCTAAGGAGCCTGCGATGGGTATGGTCAATATGCTGGAAGCCAAGACCACGCTGTCCAAGCTGGTCGAGGCGGTGGAAAGCGGAGCCGAGGCGGAAATCATCATCTCGCGTAACGGCAAGCCGGCGGCGCGACTGGTGCCGATTGATGCTGCCCCGAAGACGAAGCTCCGTCTGGGGCTCGCGCGTGGCAAGTATCCGCCATTTGATTACGAAAAATTTCAGGCATTGGACGCCGAGGTTGCAGCAATGTTTCTTGACGACGACAAGTGAGGCTTCTCCTCGATACCCATATCGCAATCTGGGCGATAAGTGCACCCGAGCGTATCCCCGACCACGTTCATCTCCTCTTCGGCGAGGTATATCCGAACGTTTTCGTTTCTGCCGTCGCAGTATGGGAAATCGCAATAAAGTACCCTCTTGGCCGCACCGACGCGCCGCCGATGTCAGGCCATCAAGCAATTGCCGAGTTTCAATCCGCGGGGTTCAGCCTCTTGAACATCACCCCCGCCCATGCCGCCTTCGTCGAGCGCCTGCCCTTGCTGCATGGTGATCCGTTCGACCGGATCATGCTGGCTCAAGCTATGGTCGAGACTATGCAGTTTGTGACATATGACCGCCATCTCTCGCGCTATGATGCAGGAATACTCACCTGGTCATGACGAAGGGCACAGGCAAATGAGCTTCTTTCCCGGAAACGATCCGAATATCGGCGACGCTTCGGCTTGCGACCAGATCGAGTTGATGGTCATTCCCAATGCGCGCGACATCGATGGCTTTCAGGTCCGTCGCGCCTTGCCGACAGCCCGGCGCCGGATGGTCGGGCCGTTCATCTTCTTCGATCAGATGGGGCCGGCGCTGCTTCGGGCGGGGCAGGCGCTGGACGTGCGCCCGCATCCGCATATCGGGCTTTCCACGGTCACCTATCTGTTTGACGGCAAGATCAGGCATCGCGATTCGCTCGGCACCGAAATGGTGATCGAGCCCGGCGACGTGAACCTGATGACCGCCGGGCGTGGCATCGTCCATTCCGAGCGCACGCCGGAGGAATTGCGCGGCGCGCCGATGTCGGTTTCCGGCCTTCAGACCTGGCTGGCTCTGCCCGACGACAAGGAGGAGATCGCGCCGGTCTTCACCAATACGGCCAGCACCGACCTGCCGCGGTTCGATGCCGACGGCGTCAAGGGCCGGCTTATTATCGGTGATTTTTCCGGCCTGCGCTCGCCGGTCAAGGCTACGTCCGAAACGCTCTACGCGGATGTCCGGCTTGCGCCCGCCGCGCGGATAAAGATTCCAGCCGATGCGGAGGAGCGCGCCATCTACACGCTTGAAGGCGAGATTTCGATTTCCGGGGACGTTTTCCCCAAGGAACGCCTGCTTGTCTTCAAGCCCGGCGACGAAATCATCGTTTCGTCGGAATCCGGTGCGCATTTCATGTTGTTCGGGGGTGCGTCGCTGGGGACAAAGCGTTACATCTGGTGGAATTTCGTGTCGTCTTCCAAGGAACGGATCGAGCAGGCCAAGGAAGAGTGGAAGACCGGCCGCTTCGATATCGTTCCGGGGGACGAGGAAGAGTTCATCCCGCTGCCCGAGACATGATGCGCGGCATAGATGCGCATTTACATCCGTTGCCCGGCGTCCTACTTCGGACGAGAACAGAAAGTCCGCAGGCCAGCCTAAATTGAGTTCAAAACCAGACACGCCGCTTCTCGACAAGGTCCGAATTCCGGCCGACCTTCGCACGCTTGTCGAAAGCCAGTTGCCGCAACTGGCATCGGAACTGCGCGCCGAACTCGTCGATGCCGTCTCGGAAACGGGCGGGCATCTGGGTGCGGGCCTGGGCGTCGTCGAGTTGACGGTAGCCCTGCACTACGTTTTCAACACGCCGGAAGACCGCGTCATCTGGGACGTCGGCCACCAGGCCTATCCGCACAAGATACTGACGGGCCGGCGCGACCGCATCCGCACGCTGCGGCAGGAAGGCGGGCTTTCCGGTTTCACCAGGCGGGCGGAAAGCGAATACGATCCGTTCGGTGCCGCCCATTCCTCGACATCGATTTCCGCCGGCCTCGGCATGGCGGTCGGGCGCGACCTTTCCGGTGGCAAGAACAATGTCATTGCCGTCATCGGCGATGGCGCGATGTCGGCCGGCATGGCCTATGAAGCGCTCAACAATGCCGGCGCGCTCGATGCGCGGCTGATCGTCATCCTCAACGACAACGACATGTCGATTGCTCCGCCGACCGGCGCCATGAGCGCCTATCTGGCGCGCATGGCTTCCGGCAAGACCTATCGCGGCATTCGCGATGTCGGCAAGAAACTGACCTCCTATCTCGGCAAGAAGGTCGACCGCGCTATCACCCGCGCGGTCGAGCATGCGCGCGGCTACGTCACCGGCGGTACGCTGTTCGAGGAGATGGGATTTTTCCATATCGGCCCCATCGACGGGCATAATCTGGAGCACCTGATCCCGGTGCTGAAGAATGTCCGCGACAACGGCCATGGTCCGGTGCTGATTCATGTGGTGACGCAAAAGGGCAAGGGCTATGCCCCGGCGGAGGCGGCACGTGACAAGTACCACGGCGTCAACAAGTTCGACGTGATCACCGGCGCGCAGGCCAAGGCCCCCGCCAACGCGCCGAGCTACACCAAGGTGTTCGGCGAAAGCCTGGCGCAGGAAGGCCGCGAGGACGACCGCATCGTCGCCATCACCGCGGCCATGCCCGCCGGAACCGGGATCGACCTGTTTGGCAAGGCGTTCCCCGCGCGCACTTTTGACGTCGGTATCGCCGAGCAGCATGCTGTTACCTTTGCCGCCGGTCTGGCCACGGAAGGCTACAAGCCCTTCGCCGCGATCTATTCTACCTTCCTGCAACGCGCCTACGACCAGGTCGTGCATGACGTGGCCATTCAGGGGCTGCCGGTGCGCTTTCCTATCGATCGCGCCGGCTTCGTCGGCGCGGACGGAGCGACCCATTGCGGCGCTTTCGACACGACCTATCTGGCGACGTTGCCCGGCTTCGTGGTGATGGCGCCCAGCGACGAGGCCGAACTTCGCCACATGGTGCGCACGGCCGCCGCCTATGATGACGGGCCGATCTCGTTTCGCTATCCGCGCGGCAACGGCGTCGGGGTCGACCTGCCGGAGCGCGGCTCGATCCTCGAAATCGGCAAGGGGCGGATCGTCAGGGAAGGCACCAAGGTTGCGCTGCTGTCGTTCGGCACGCGGCTGCACGACTGCCTGCTGGCCGCCGAGGAACTTGCCGCTGCCGGGCTTTCCACCACCGTTGCCGATGCGCGTTTCGCCAAGCCGCTTGACGAGGATTTGATCCGCCGTCTCGCCCGCGAGCACGAGGTTCTGGTGACAGTCGAAGAAGGCGCGGTCGGCGGCTTTGCCAGCCATGTTCTGCAATTCCTGGCGCATGAGGGTCTGCTCGATAATGGTCTGAAGGTGCGGCCCCTGGTGCTGCCGGACGTTTTCACCGACCATGCCAAGCCTGAAAAGATGCTGGCCGACGCCGGGCTGGATGCCGCCGGCATCGTGCGCACCGTGTTTGTCGCGCTCGGCCACGGCATCCACGCACAGCGCGCCTGAATCAAAACGTTAGCTGCTTGAATCATAATTGCGACGGGTTATCGTAACCCGTTGTTCAGCCTGTCTTTTGGGGCTTTGCTTACCGTCTCTCTTGGTCCTTTTTTCAAAGCTCGCCTGCTAGGGTTCATCCGGCAGGGAGCAATAAGAAATGAACAAGATACTGGGCGCAGCGGCCATGCTGGTCGTTGCCACAGTGCCGGCCGTCGCCGAGATGCGTTACGACCGAAACCTGGAAAAGGCGGCGATGGCCATCGTCGCCAGCAAGATCGGCGATATTCGCGGTGGGTTTACCTACAAGCAGAAAGTGCAACTGGTCGTGCGGAATGGTGACGCGCGCCGCACGGTGAATGATGCGGGCGACCAACCTGCCGGCGGTGTGAGCCAGGGTTCTCCACCGCCAGCCAGCGCTTCGCCTTCCATCACCGCATTCTGACGGCCTTGAGGGGTGGGCTTGCGTTACCGGCCGGCATTCGTCAATGAAGGCCAATGAATTCACCCCAGCCAGCCAGCCAGCGCCAGCGGCTCGACGAACTGCTCGTCGGCCGGGGGCTGTTTGCCAGCCGCTCGCGCGCCCGCGACGCCATCGAGCGCGGCACCGTCCTTGTCGGCGGCGCTGTCGTACGCAAGCCGGGGCAGGGTGTCTCTCCGCAAGCCTCCATCATCGTTGACGATCCGGCCCAAGCTTACGTGTCGCGCGCGGCGTTGAAACTGATTGCCGGGCTGGATCACTTCGGCTTTAATCCAGCGGGCAGCCACGCGCTCGATATCGGCGCTTCGACCGGCGGGTTCACGCAGGTGCTTTTGGAGCGCGGCGCGGCGCATGTCACCGCCATCGATGTCGGCCATGGCCAGATTCACGCGAAAATTTCCGGTGATCCGCACGTGGCCGTTATCGAAGGTCTAAATGCGCGCGATCTATCGCTTGCCGATCTTGCCGGCAAAATTCCTGATTTCATCGTGTCCGATGTCAGCTTCATTTCGCTGAAACTGGCGCTGCCGCCGGCACTTGGCCTGGCCAGGCTGGGCGCGAAAGCGGTGCTTTTGGTCAAGCCGCAATTCGAGGCGGGCCGCGAAGCCATCGGCAAGGGCGGCTTGCTGAAAAACCCCGACGACGCCGGGCGCGTCGCCGAAGAACTGCGCGACTGGCTCGATGCCGTGCCGGGCTGGCGCGCGCTCGGGCTTTGCCCATCCCCCATCGAAGGCGGCGACGGCAACCGCGAATTCCTGCTTGCCGGAGAAAAGACGCGATGACCGCGCGATTCATCATCGAAAAACTGGGCTCGCAGGGCGACGGCATTGCCGAAACCGACAAGGGCGATGTGTTCATCCCGTTCGCGCTGCCTGGCGAAACGGTCAACGCCGCGCGCGAAAAGGACCGCGCCACGCTGATGGCGGTGATCGAGCCTTCGCCGCTGCGCATCGAGCCCGCCTGCCGCCACTTCACCGAATGCGGCGGCTGCGCCGTGCAGCATCTGGAGGCGCAAGCCTATCTGGAGTGGAAGCGGGCCAAGGTCGGGCACGCGCTGAAGATGAAGGACATCGACACCGAAATCGGCGCGATTATCCCTTGCGAACCACATAGCCGCCGCCGCGTCGTCTTCACCGCCCGCAAAAGCGGGTCGGCAATGCAGTTCGGCTTCGTCCGTGCGCTGTCCAGCGAAGTGATTACCATCACCGAATGCCCGATTTCAGTGCCGGAAATCGTTGGCGTGCTTGACCAGTTGAAGGCGCTGGCCACGCTGATCTGCGCCACGACAAAATCCTTCCACATGACGGTGACGGCAACGACCTCCGGTCTCGACATAGCGGCGCAGGATTCCGGAAAACTGGGCGAGCACCAGCGCCGCATCGCCGCCAATTTCGTCATCGCGCAGAAATTCGCCCGGCTGACCATCGACGGCGAAATCGTCGTCGAGCCGCTGAAGCCGGTGGTGTTGTTCGGCGAAGTGTCGGTCAATTTGCCATCGGGCGCGTTCCTGCAGGCAACGCAAGGAGCCGAACAGGAAATGGCTTCCATCGTCGCCAAACATCTGTCTCGCGCGAAAAAAGTGACCGATCTTTTCGCCGGCTGCGGCAGCTTCGCGCTGCGTCTCGCCTCGAAGTCGGAGGTTCACGCTGTTGAAGGGGACGCGGCCGCACTCGCAGCACTCGACCACGGTTTCCGCTTCGCCGCAGGCCTCAAGCGGGTCACAAACGAGCGCCGCGATCTGTTCCGGCGGCCGCTGACCTTCAAGGAACTCAATCTGTTCGATGGACTGGTGTTCGATCCGCCGCGCGCCGGGGCGGAGGATCAATCGAAGCAGATCGCGCGCTCGGATGTCCCGTACGTCGCTGCCGTGTCCTGCAACCCGGTGACGCTGGCGCGCGACCTACGCATCCTGCTCGACGGCGGCTACAGCCTGAAAAGCGTCACCCCCATCGACCAGTTCCTGTGGTCGCCGCATGTCGAGACGGTTGCGCTGCTGGAGAAGCCGCGAAAAAGGCGGTGAGCGATCCCCGCTTGAACTGCGCGTTATTTGCGCTTATTTTGACGCCATGAGTTCAATCGCTGACATCCGTCAAGGCGTTAAGAGAATTGACTATCTCTCTGACGTTAAGAAATATGACGCCGGCGCCGATGCCGCCGTGGTGGAGAGGATCGTGAAACATCTCGGTATCGCGCTGAGAAATCGCGACTCTGCGCGGGTTTCGGTAACCGACCAGGAGGAACTCGACCGGGTGCGCGATAAATGGGCCGTCAAGAAGCTCGGCGTTGATATCACCAAAGCAGAAGCCGCTATTGCCAAGGTTGCCAAGGCGATGGCCGCCGACCGTTCCAAGGGCCGCGTTACCTTCTATTATCTCGTCGCCAAGGAACTGGGTAAGTTGAATTTGCCTAGTCCGGCCCTTGAAATTCCTGTCTCGCGCTTTGGCGAGGCTCAGGCTCCCTTCCTGTCGGCGCGGCGCGTGGCCGAATTGCTGGGTGTCACGCTTTCCGAACTCGCCGGCCTGATCGGCGTTGCCCGCAATACGCTGGCCGCCAAGGCCGGCGCGCGCAAGGTCGATGCCGCGTTGAGCCCGGTCGTGCGGATATTGGCCATGGTGGGCGAAATGGCCGGCGACGAGCAGCGCGCCGCGATCTGGTTCAAGCACCAGCCCATTCCCGGCTGGGCGGGCAAGACCGCCTTTGATCTGGTGCATGAGGGCAAGGCCGACAAGGTGCTTGCCTATCTGGAGGCAGTCCGCTCCGGCGTCTATGCCTGACGGTTCGTCCGATCTCGACCTGTGGCGGGCTTTCGTGCCGCGCTGGGCGCATCTGCCGTTGTCGGGCCAGGGGGCTGCCCGCTTCGGCGGTCGATGGAACCCGGTCGGCGCGCCGGCCATCTATGTCGCGCGCGAAATGTCCACAGCCTGGGCCGAATATAATCAAGGCTTTGTCCAGCATCCGGCGTTGATCGCCAAGCTGAAGCTGTCAGGCGCGAAAAAGCTGGCCGACCTGACGGATGAAGCCACGTTGGCCGAGTTCGGCGTGACGGAAGCGATCCACCGCTGCGAATGGCGCGATGCCATGGATCGCGGCGCGACGCCCGAGACCCATGCGCTGGCAAAACGCCTGCTGCGCAAGGGTTGGCACGGCGTGATCTATCCGTCCTTCATGTCGCCCGGCGGTAGTTGCGTTGCCCTGTGGCGCTGGAACGAAAAGGATGCGCCACGCCTCGACGTGATCGATCCCGATCACCGCCTGCCAAAAACGCCCGCGTCGTGGCTTTAGGCTAAACCCGCGTACCGCCCACCGTCATCTGGTTCATGCGCAGATGCGGCTGGCCGACGCCGACCGGCACGCCCTGGCCGGCCTTGCCGCACATGCCGATGCCGGTGTCGAGTTGCATGTCGTTGCCGATCATGGAAACGCGGTGCATGGCGTCCGGTCCGTTGCCGATCAGCATCGCGCCCTTGATCGGCTGCGTCACCTTGCCGTTTTCGATCATGTAGGCCTCGGTGCAGCCGAACACGAATTTTCCCGACGTGATGTCGACTTGGCCGCCGCCGAAGGACACGGCATAGATGCCGTTCTTGACCGATGCGATGATCTCGTCCGGTTCCATGTCGCCGCCGGTCATATAGGTGTTGGTCATGCGCGGCATCGGCTGGTGGGCGTAGCCTTCGCGCCTTCCGTTGCCGGTCGCCTTCATGCCCATCAGCCGGGCGTTCTGGCGGTCCTGCATATAGCCGACCAGCTTGCCGTCCTCGATCAGCACGTTGCGCGCCGAGGGCGTGCCTTCGTCGTCGATGGTGAGAGAGCCGCGCCGTTCCGGCATGGTGCCGTCATCGACCACGGTCACACCCTTGGCCGCCACCTGTTGACCCAACAGCCCGGCAAAGGCGGAAGTCTTCTTGCGGTTGAAGTCGCCTTCCAGCCCGTGGCCGACCGCTTCATGCAGCATGACGCCCGGCCAGCCGCTGGAAAGGACGATATCGAATGTGCCGGCGGGTGCGGGGATGGCTTCCAGATTGACTAGCGCCTGACGCAGCGCTTCCTTGGCGGCGTGCTTCCAGCTTTCCTCGATCAGGAACTCGCCAAAGGCCTTGCGGCCGCCCATGCCATAAGAGCCCGATTCCTGGCGGTCGCCATCGCCGACGACGACGGAAACGTTCATGCGCACCAGCGGCCGGATGTCGCTTGCCATCTGCCCGTCGGCGCGCAGGATTTCCACATGCTGCCACGACGAAGCCAGCGAGGCCGTCACCTGCCGCACGCGAGAATCCTCGGCGCGCAGATAAGCGTCGATTTCCTGCAACAGCTTCGCCTTGACCTCGAAGGAAGGCGAGGGGATCGGGTTCTCGTCGCTGTAGAGATGGCGGTTGGTGCGGGCGGGCGCTGCCGCAAGCTGGCCGGAATAGCCACCTTTGACCGCCGAAACCGCATCGGAAGCGCGCAGCAGAGCCGCTTCGGAAAGATCGCTCGAATGCGCGTAACCGCTGGCTTCGCCCGCCACGGCGCGCAGGCCAAAACCCTGGTCGGTGTTGAAATTGGCGGTCTTCAGCTTGCCATTGTCGAACATCAGCGCTTCGCTTTCGCTGTATTCGACGAACAGTTCGCCGTCGTCTGCGCCCTTTATGGTGTCGGCGACGATCTGCTTGATGCGATCGTCGGAAATGTCGAATTGGCCGATCAGGCTGGTCATGGCGCGTCTCACTTCGAGGAAAGCAGTTTTCCCGATGTAGGCGCGCGGCGGCTGTTCGGCAATGTTAGATCGCGGGTCCGATCAGGGCAGGGCGGCAAAACCGTCGGCAAAGCCCTTGAGGTCGACCGGGATGCCGATGCCTTCTTCCGGTGTCTGGAAGACGATGAAGGTGGCGGCCTTGCCGGTCTTCAGCGTGTCGAGCAGCGGCTTTTCGAGGATGACCTCGGCATAGCAGCCATCCTGGAAACAGCGCACGAAATAGGCGCGGCCGATATCCTTGCCGTCGACGTTGAGGCCAAGGCCGTTCGGCAGCAGCACGCCGAGCGGGGCCAGCACGCGCAGGATTTCGGCCTTGTTGTCGGCGGTGCGCAGCACGACGACAGAAAGGCCCATCTCCGGGCGGTCCTCGGCGACGACGTTCTGCATCATCACGCATTGCTCGGAGGTCGCACCGGCCGGCGTATCGCAGATGATCGACCAGGCGCCATGCGTCGATTTCACCGTGCCGCTCGGCTGGGCGGCGAAAGCCTGCCCGACACATAGCGAGGCGGCGAGAAAGATGACCTTCGCCAAGGTTCTCGAAAGCCAAGAGTTCATGACGGCTCCATTGCGCGAATCACGCCACTTTAAGCTGTGCCAAAGCCAAGTAAAAGAACGCGGCGACGCTCAATTGGCCCCGACTGCGGCGATAATGCGGTTTTCCCGCTCTATTTGCGCCGCTGGGGACGAAAATGGCGCGTGGCCGCCATTGCTGCAGAATGCCGGCAGGCGCTTTGCGCAGGATTCGGCGCGTTGTTTATACCCGGCAATGGCTATATCACGGGCGGCGCGCGCAAAAATGCCGCATGGGTTGGACTGCTCCTTTCTTGCAGAGGGAAATAGAGTATGGTTTGAACCGAAACTCAATGTGCCCGGGGATTCTCTTTCCGGCATTGTTCCAGTAGCTTGCGGGTTATCGCGGGGGAAACGATGAAAGCGATGAAAACATTTCTGGCGGGCGTTGGCGCCGCGGCAACGCTTTTGGCATCAGCCGCCGCCCATGCGGCCCAGCCTCAGCCCTGGGAAATGAATTTCCAGCCGGCGGCGACCGAGATCATGCGCCAGATCACCTGGTTCGAGCATTATACGCTCTGGTTCATCGGGCCGATCACGCTGCTGGTGCTGGTGTTGCTCGCCTATTGCATCATCAAGTTCCGCGCGAGCGTCAATCCGGTCGCGTCGCGCACCAGCCACAACACGCTGATCGAGGTTATCTGGACGGTCGGTCCGGTTCTCGTGCTGCTGTGCATCGCCATTCCGTCGTTCCAGTTGCTCACCGCGCAGTACACGCCGCCGGAGGAGCCGAAGCTTACCGTCAAGGCTACCGGCAACCAGTGGAACTGGGACTATGAGTATCAGGTCGACCAGCCGCTTTCGTTCAACTCCGCCATGATCGAGGACGCCGACCGTGCCGGGCTCGGCAAGGAAGACAAGAAGGTCTATCCGCGCCTTCTGGCTGTCGACCATGAGATGGTCGTTCCCGTGAACACGACGACCCGCGTGCTGGTGACGGCAACGGACGTCATCCATGCCTTCGCCATGCCGGCCTTCGGCATCAAGACCGATGCGGTCCCCGGCCGCACCAATGAAATCTGGTTCAAGGCCGAGAAGGAAGGCCTCTATTACGGCCAGTGCTCCGAATTGTGCGGCCAGAACCATGCCTTCATGCCGATTGCCATCCGCGTCGTCACCGACGCTCAGTACGAGAGCTGGCTGGCTGCTGCCAGGACGGACCTGCCCGGCGCCAACAAGGCGCTGATGGCTGCGGTCGACAGCGCGAACAAGGTAGCGGCCGCCGGCAACTGATGCCGCAGCCAGATAAAGATCAGGGAACGGAGCCGAACATGGCGCATGCTGCAGCTCACGACGATCACGGCCATAAGCCGCTTAGCGGCTGGGTCCGCTGGGTCTATTCGACCAACCACAAGGATATCGGTACGCTGTACCTGATCTTCGCGATCATCGCGGGTTGCCTTGGCGGCTTCCTGTCGGTGGTGATGCGCATGGAGCTTGCGCATCCCGGTGTCCAGATATTCACCGGCCTGGCCGAGATGGTCTATGGCATGAACGGTGATGCCGCCATCGACGGCGGTCGCAGCATGTACAACGCGTTCACCACGATGCATGCCCTGATCATGATCTTCTTCATGGTCATGCCGGCTCTGATCGGCGGCTTCGCCAACTGGATGGTGCCGATCATGATCGGCGCACCGGACATGGCGTTCCCGCGCATGAACAACATCTCGTTCTGGCTGCTGCCGCCCGCGTTGCTCCTGCTTATCGTCTCGCTTTTCGTGCCAAGTGCGCCAGGCGCATACGGCGTCGGCGGCGGATGGACGATGTATCCGCCGTTCTCGACCTCAGGTCAGCCCGGACCGGCGATGGATCTGGCGATCCTGTCCATCCACATCGCCGGCGCTTCCTCCATCCTTGGCGCCATCAACTTCATCACCACGATCTTCAACATGCGCGCTCCCGGCATGACGATGCACAAGACGCCGCTGTTTGCGTGGTCCGTGCTGATCACCGCCTTCCTGTTGCTGCTGTCCCTGCCGGTTCTGGCGGGCGGCATCACCATGCTGCTCACCGATCGCAACTTCGGCACGACCTTCTTTACGCCGGACGGTGGCGGCGATCCGATCCTGTTCCAGCACCTGTTCTGGTTCTTCGGCCATCCGGAAGTCTATATCCTGATCCTGCCGGGCTTCGGCATCGTCAGCCACATCATCTCGACCTTCTCCAAGAAGCCGATCTTCGGTTATCTCGGCATGGCCTACGCCATGGTCGCGATCGGCGCCGTCGGCTTCGTGGTGTGGGCGCACCATATGTTCACCACCGGCCTGTCGCTCGACACGCAGCGCTACTTCGTCTTCGCCACGATGGTCATCGCGGTGCCGACCGGCGTCAAGATCTTCTCGTGGATCGCGACCATGTGGGGCGGCTCGGTCACGCTCCGCACGCCGATGCTGTGGGCGATCGCTTTCGTCTTCCTGTTCACGGTCGGCGGCGTCACCGGCGTCCAGCTTGCCAACGCAGGTTTCGACCGCTCGGTGCACGACACCTACTATGTCGTCGCTCACTTCCACTATGTGATGTCGCTCGGCTCGGTGTTCGCCATCTTCGCCGGCTGGTATTACTGGTTCCCGAAGATGAGCGGCTACATGTATTCGCCGCTGATCGCGCGGACCCATTTCTGGGTGACGTTCATCGGCGTGAACCTGCTCTTCTTCCCGCAGCATTTCCTCGGCCTGTCGGGCATGCCGCGCCGCTACATCGACTATCCGGATGCGTTCGCAGGATGGAACCTGGTTTCCTCCTACGGCTCCTACATCTCGGCGTTCGCCGTCCTGATCTTCCTGGTCGGCGTGTTCGAGGCGTTCGCGAAGAAGCGCATTGCCGGGGCCAATCCCTGGGGCGAGGGTGCGACGACGCTGGAATGGCAGTTGCCTTCGCCGCCGCCACATCACCAGTGGGAGCAGTTGCCCCGCATCAAGTGAACTGATGCTAGCAGCAAGGTAATTCACAGCCGCCGCCAGATCGGCGGCTGTGAACAACAGAATGACCGGAGTTTTTGAGTAGATATGGCCCTGATCGACGAAACGCACATTGACGATGCGGCCTTCCGCGTCTCGGAGGCGACGGCGGGCGATTTCTTCGCGTTGCTGAAGCCGCGCGTCATGTCTTTGGTGGTATTCACGGCTTTTGTCGGCATGGTGGCGGCACCCGCCACCATCAATCCGCTGCTGGCCATCATCGCAATCCTGGCCATCGCTATAGGTGCTGGCGCATCCGGCTCGCTCAATATGTGGTACGATGCCGATATCGACGCCGTGATGACGCGCACGGCCAATCGCCCCGTTCCCTCGGGCCGCGTTCGCCCCGGCGAGGCGCTGACCTTCGGCCTGATCCTGTCGGCGCTTTCGGTGATGACGCTGGGCGTCCTCGTCAACTGGCTGTCGGCCTCGCTGCTGGCCTTCACCATCTTCTTCTACGCCGTCGTCTATACGATGTGGCTGAAGCGCTCGACGCCGCAGAACATCGTCATCGGCGGCGCCGCCGGCGCTATCCCGCCGGTCATCGGCTGGGCTGCGATCACCGGATCGGTCAGCCTCGAAAGCATCGTCCTGTTCCTGATCATCTTCCTGTGGACGCCGCCGCACTTCTGGGCGCTGGCCTTGTTCAAGGCGGACGATTACGGCCGCGTCGGCATCCCGATGATGCCGAACGTCGCCGGCGAGGCGTCGACCAAGCGCCAGATTTTCGCCTACGCGCTGGTGCTGGCGCCAGTTGCGGTGCTGCCTTCGTTCCTCGGTTACGCCAGCATCGCCTACGGCATCGTCGCGGGCCTGCTGGGCGTCGGCTTCGTCTGGTATTCCTGGGCTGTCCTGCGGATGCCGGAATCGGACCGGGTCATGAAGCCGGCCAAGGCGCTGTTCGGTTATTCGCTGCTGTACCTCTTTGCCGTCTTCGCCGCTTATCTGGTCGACGCCGTGGTCGCGCGCGCCCTGACCATGGGCGTTGCATGATCATGGACGACGACAAGATGGAAATGGTTACCCTGACGGAAAAACAGCAGAAGGCCCGGCGCAACCGCTCGATCGGGATCGGGCTGGCTCTGGCGGTGCTGGTCGCCATCTTTTACATAGCGACCATCGTCAAGTTTAGCGGGTCGATGTGAGGCGATTATGAGCGAGCAAAAGCCGGTCCCTTCGAAGAGCAACCACTCCAACCGCGTCGTGGTTGGCGTCTGCCTGGCTTTTTTCGGCGGCATGCTCGGCATGGCCTATGCTTCCGTGCCGCTCTATTCGATGTTTTGCCGCGTCACCGGCTATGGCGGCACCACCCAGCGCACCACGCAATATGCCGACAAGGTCCTCGACCGCGACGTGACCATCCGCTTCGATACCAACGCAGCCGGCATCCCGTGGGATTTCCGGCCGGCGGAGCGCGCCATGACGATCAAGATCGGCGCGACCGCGCAGGCGCATTTCACCGCGACCAACGAGTTCGACAAGCCGATTACGGGTCGCGCGACCTTCAACGTCACGCCGGAACTGGCGGGCGCCTATTTCAACAAGGTGGAGTGCTTCTGCTTCACCGATACGACGCTTCAACCCGGCGAGACGCTGGACATGCCGGTGGTCTTCTATGTCGACCCCGATATCGTCAATTCGCGGGAATTGAAGGGCATCAAGACAATCACGCTTTCCTATACGATGTTCCCCATCGAGGGGACCAAGCCGGTGGCCTCCGCGCCGATCCGGGAACAGAACGACAAACCAGTTTCGAATACCCAAGAAAGCCTCGGGGGTTGACATGGCAGACGCGCACGCAAAACCGCAACACGACTACCACATCATAGATCCTAGCCCCTGGCCGTTCATCGGTTCGATCGGCGCGCTCGTCATGGCGTTCGGCGGCGTCGGCTGGATGCAATACATGAAAGGCAACGAGTTTCATCTCTTCGGGGTGAATTTCGCAACGCCCTGGATATTCTTCATGGGCGTGGCGATCGTGCTCTACACGATGTTCGCCTGGTGGTCGGATACCATCAAGGAAGCGCATGAAGGCCACCACACGCGCGTCGTGTCGCTGCATCTGCGCTACGGCATGATCATGTTCATCGCCTCCGAGGTGATGTTCTTCGTTGCCTGGTTCTGGGCCTTCTTCGACGCCAGCCTGTTCCCGGCCGAGGTCGAGCAATATGCCCGCGCTGCCTTCACCGGCGGCGTCTGGCCGCCCAAGGGCATGGAGGTGCTGGATCCGTTCCACCTGCCGCTTTACAATACGATCATCCTGCTTTTGTCGGGCACGACGGTGACCTGGGCGCACCATTCGCTGATCCATGGCGACCGCAAGGGCCTGATCAACGGCCTGGCGCTGACGGTGGCGCTTGGCATCCTGTTTTCGTTCGTGCAGGCCTACGAGTACATTCACGCACCCTTCGCCTTCAAGGATAGCATCTACGGCGCTACCTTCTTCATGGCGACCGGCTTCCATGGCTTCCACGTTCTGATCGGCACCATCTTCCTGGCTGTCTGCCTGATCCGCTCGATCAAGGGCGATTTCACGCCGAAGCAGCATTTCGGCTTCGAAGCTGCCGCCTGGTACTGGCACTTCGTCGACGTGGTGTGGCTGTTCCTGTTCGCCTCCATCTATGTCTGGGGCTCGGCCGGTGCGGTCATCGAAGGCCACTGACAGGCGCGACAGCGCTTAAAACGAGGCGGCTGCGGCAACGCGGCCGCCTTATCTTTTGACAGGGGGTCTGGTAAGGTTTTGCGATGAACGACGACAAGGCGATCTGGCCACCGATCGATCCGATACCCGCTGGCTTGAAGGGCCGCTGCCCGCGCTGCGGCGAAGGGCAGTTGTTCGACGGCTTCATCGCCGTCGGCCAGGAATGCACCCATTGCGGCCTCGACTATTCCTATGCGGATGCGGGCGACGGACCGGCGGTTTTCGTCATCCTCATCATCGGTTTCATCGTCGTGGGCCTGGCGTTGTGGACGGAAGTCAACATCAACCCGCCGCTCTGGGTCCATTTCGCTATCTGGCTGCCTTTGACGGTGGTACTCGCCCTGACGGCGCTGCGGCTCATCAAGGGCGTTCTCTTGACGCTGCAATACAGCAAGCAGGCTGCCGAGGGCCGCCTGGATACCGGAAAATGAACGAAGTCGCGATATCGGGTCATGGCCGTACCCGGCTTCGCATCGCAATGGCGCTCGTCTTTGGCGGCGTGGTTTTCGCGATCCTTCTGTCCCTTGGCACCTGGCAGGTGCGGCGCCTGCACTGGAAGGAAGCCATCCTCCACACCATCGACCAGCGGAGGCACGCGGCCCCGATAACGCTGGCGGAAGCCGAGTCGCGGTTCGCGGCCACCGGCGATGTGGACTACATGCCGGTGACGGTGACGGGAACCTTCGTCAATGCGGGCGAACGGCATTTCTTCTCGACATGGGATGGAACGTCCGGCTTCGACCTCTACACGCCACTGCATCTGGACGACGGCCGCTATGTGCTCGTCAATCGCGGTTTCGTGCCCTACGACCTCAAGGACCCGGCCAAGCGGCCCCAGAGCCAGCCTGCCGGCCGTGTCACCGTAACCGGGTTGGCTCGCAATCCGTTGGCAGGCAAGCCATCGAGCATGATCCCGGACAACGACATCGCCAAGAACATCTTTTACTGGAAAGACCGCGACCGCATGGCCGCCACAGCGGGCCTGCCGGCGGGTTACCAACTTGTGCCCATCTTCATCGATGCGAACAACGCGCCCAATGCGGGCGGGCTGCCCGTAGGCGGGGTGACCATCATCGACCTGCCCAACAATCATCTGCAATATGCAGTCACCTGGTACGGGCTGGCGGCGGCGCTGGCGGGCGTGCTGCTTGTCTGGCTTTTCCGCCCGGCAAAACCTGAATAGCGGCGCTGCCCTTGACAGGGCCGGACGCCGTCCGTCATCTCGGCCTTTGAACGACGATCCGGAATCATGATCCAGACCAAACCTCCCTTGACCATCCGACTATGCCAGCCGCGCGGCTTCTGCGCCGGCGTCGACCGCGCCATCCAGATCGTCGTGCTGGCGCTGAAGAAATACGGCCGGCCGGTCTATGTCCGCCATGAGATCGTGCACAACCGCTACGTGGTCGAAGGCCTGCAAAACCTCGGCGCGGTGTTCATCGAGGAGCTTTCCGAGATCCCGGAAGAGCACCGAGAATGCCCGGTCGTCTTTTCCGCGCATGGCGTGCCGAAATCGGTGCCGGCGGATGCGGTCGCGCGAAACCTTTTTTATCTCGATGCCACCTGTCCGCTTGTGTCCAAGGTTCACAAGCAGGCGATGCGCCATCAGCGGCAGGGCCGCCATGTCCTGCTGATCGGCCATGCCGGCCACCCGGAAGTGATCGGCACGATGGGCCAATTGCCCGACGGCGCGGTGACGCTGATCGAGACGGAGAACGACGCGCGCACCTTCACGCCCACTGACGCTTCCGCTCTGGGCTTTGTCACCCAGACCACGCTGTCGGTCGAGGACACCGCCGGCATCATCCGCGCGCTTGAGGAGCGTTTTCCGCTCATGCAGGCGTCGGCGGCCGAATCCATCTGCTACGCCACCACCAATCGGCAGGAGGCCGTCAAGGAAACCGCTGCCGGCGCGGACCTGTATCTCGTGGTCGGCGCACCCAACTCCTCCAATTCGAGGCGGCTGGTCGAGGTTGCCGAACGCGCCGGCGCGAAAATGTCGCTGCTGGTGCAACGCGCCTCCGAAATCCCCTGGGACGACATTGGCAACATAACGACGCTTGGCCTGTCCGCCGGGGCGTCGGCGCCGGAAATCATCGTCAATGAGATCATCGAGGCATTCCGCGCCCGTTTCGACGTGTCGGTCGAACTGGCGATCACCGCGACGGAAACCGAGAATTTCCCGGTCATGCGGGTTCTGCGCGATGTCGAACTGACCCCTGCCGACATGGCTTTCGTCAACGGAACCGTCTGATGGCCGTCTATACCGACATTTCCGAGGTGGAACTGACGGCGTTCCTGAGCGGCTACGCCATCGGCGACCTGCTTTCCTACAAGGGGATCGCTGAGGGCGTGGAGAACTCCAATTTTCTTCTTCATACCTCGCACGGCGCCTACATCCTCACGCTCTATGAAAAGCGCGTGAACCGCGACGACCTGCCGTTTTTCATCGGCCTGATGCAGCATCTGAATGACAAGGGCATCAACTGCCCATTGCCTGTCCAGCGCAATGACGGCCAGATCATCGGTGAACTTGCCGGCCGGCCGGCCGCGGTCGTGACCTTTCTCGAAGGCATCTGGACCCGCCGTCCGACAGTCGAGCACTGTCGCGAGGTGGGCAAGGCGCTGGCCTCGATGCACATTGCCGGGCAGGATTTTTCTCTCCGCCGGCCCAATGCGCTCTCGCTCAGTGGCTGGCGGCCGCTGTGGAACAGGGCGGCGGACCGGGCCGACGAGGTCGAAACCGGCCTGGCCTTGGAAGTGCAGGCCGATCTTGCCGCGCTTGAGGACCGGTGGCCGGCCGACCTGCCGGTCGGCGTCATCCATGCGGACCTGTTTCCCGATAACGTTTTTTTCCTTGGCGACCGGCTGTCCGGGCTGATCGATTTCTACTTCGCCTGCACCGACATGCTGGCATACGATGTCGCCATCTGCCTCAATGCCTGGTGCTTTGAGAAGGACCATTCCTTCAACCTCACCAAGGGGACGGCCCTGCTGTCCGGCTATACGGCGGTGCGGTCCATGTCGGCGCAGGAGGCGGACGCGCTTCCATTGCTCGCGCATGGCGCGGCTTTGCGCTTCATGCTGACGCGGCTCTACGACTGGCTGAATACGCCGGCCGGCAGCCTGGTGGTGAAGAAGGATCCGCTCGAGTATTTGCGGCGCATGCGATTCCACCGCCTGATAAGCTCGCCGGCGGAATATGGGCTGAAGCTGGAGGACGCGCCGGCATGAAGCGCATCGAAATCTTTACCGACGGCGCCTGTTCGGGCAATCCGGGTCCGGGCGGTTGGGGCGCGATCCTGCGCTTCAACGGCAAGGTCAGGGAACTGTCTGGCGGCGAGGAGATGACCACCAACAACCGCATGGAATTGCTGGCCGCGATCTCCGCGCTCGACGCGCTGAAGGAACCCTGCGCGGTCGACCTCCACACCGACAGCAAATACGTCATGGACGGCATTTCCAAATGGATCCATGGCTGGAAGAAGAACGGCTGGAAGACCGCCGACAAGAAGCCGGTGAAGAATGGCGAGTTGTGGCAGGCGCTGGATGCCGCCAACAAGCGCCATGAAGTTACCTGGAACTGGGTCAAGGGCCATGCCGGCCATGCCGAGAACGAACGCGCCGACGAATTGGCGCGCGAAGGCATGGCTCCGTTCAAGAATACGCCGGCCAAACCGAAGATGGCCGTTATGCCTCAAGCGGCTGACGCCGCCGGGCCGAGTGCCGCCAAGCCTGGGTCAAAGGCCCCGCGACGTTCGACGCAAAGTTACTAGAGCGCCGTGCGTCCCCTCGGACGCACAAAGGACGCTCTACCACTTTGATTGAGCATCGGAATAATCCGAAAACCGGCTCCACTTTTCGGTCCGATGCTCTAACGGATCACCAGCGCCGTGCCGTAAAGGCCGAACGCAAACACCGTATGGGTGAGAAGATTGAGGCAGCGGACTTTTGTCGGGTTCGCAGCCTTTGAGGACGCCAAGCCGTTGCCCATGCCGGGCGCGAGCAGGAACCAGCCCGCACCGACGGTCACGATGCCGAGCACGAAGGCGGGAAGGAAGGTCGGCGACGCCAGCCATTGCGGCCCAGTCAGCGCGACCAGGATCAGGCCGTAGGCGATGCCGACAGCGTAGTGGAACGCCCAACCGAGCACCCGTTCGTTCGGCACGGGCGCTAACTTGCCGATGTCGTCGTGAAAGACTTTTCCACCGCCGAGATGGCCGACCCATCGGCCGACCATGCCCCAATTGGGCAAGGCCAGACCAAAAATCCTGTTCAGGACGACCGCCCAGATATCCATGAGCAGCGTTGCGCCGACGCCGATGGCCGCAGCGCGACAGATCGTTTCCCGCATGGGGCTAAAGCTGTTGCAGAATTTTCGCGGCGCTGGATTCGACGGCCTGACCTGGAGAGTCCTCGATGTTGAGGGCGGTGACCTTGCCGTCGTCCACGATCATCGAATAGCGCTTGGAGCGCAACCCCATGCCGCCGCCGGACAGGTCGATATCGAGGCCGAGCGCCTTGGCGAAATCGCCGCTGCCGTCCGCCAGATAGAGGATTTTGCCCTCGCCGCCGGTGAAGCGCGCCCAGGCGCCCATGACATGCACGTCGTTGACGGCGACAACCGCGATGGTGTCGACGCCGCGCGCCAGGATGGCATCGTGGTTTTCGAGATAGCCGGGAAGATGGTTGTTGCTGCAGGTCGGCGTGAACGCGCCGGGAACCGCGAAAAGCACGACCTTCTTGCCAGGGAAGATTTCGGCGGCGGTTATGCTCTTGGCACCGTCGGCCGTCATGGTTTTGAATGTCGACTCGGGAAGCTTGTCGCCAACGGAAATGGGCATGGATATCCTCACTGGAAAACGGATTGCGTTGCGCTGCGATAGCGGATTAACGCAGGCCCGGCAATTGGCGGCCCGGCAATTGATGACCATGTCGAATTACGGATAGGGCAGGAACCCCTGCACCGAGCCTTCGGCGCTGGTCAGTGTGTAGGGCAGCCCGGCACCGTGCGCCGTCGTCGGCCGGTCGAGGATCGGCACCTTGAAGATGACTTTGCCGTCGCTTTCGCTGCGCGCTGGCGTGCCGAACATGAAATCGCTTTCGCCGGCGACAAAGAAATCGACCGCCGCCGGATCGCCGGGAGCGGTCGTCTCCACCGCCAGCGTCTCATGGTCGCCCGGCAGCAGCTTTGCGCTGAAATCCGGACGCGGCGCGCCGGGCAAAGCTGCAAGGCCCGCTTTGACGAGCGCCGCATCGTCGGCGTCGTCCGGATCGGAGGCCGGATCCAGCGTCAGCTTCACCTGGACCGGAATGCAGATGGTATCGCACATGCCGAGAAAGACATCGGCGTCGATGGTTGCGGCAGTGCCTGGGGATGCCAGCGTAAAGACGATCGGGAACGCTACCGATTGGGCGTAGCCGGCCCACGCGCCGTAGCCGTCATTGTGCCGCTGCGGAGCGGGAAAGGACAGGCTGGCCTTGCTGATATTGGTGCTGGCGGAAATATCGAGTTGCGGTGGCACGCCGCTGCTGCCGGGGTCGCGCCAATAGGTCTTCCAGCCGGGCTTGAGCGTGATGTCGAGCACGCCTTGAATATTGCCCTGCGCATCGGGCTTGCCGCTTGTAACCAGGCGGATGCGGCCGCCTTCGCCCTCATGCCAGTCCGACGAGGATGCATGGGCGGGCAGGGCGGGAACTAGAGCGATGGCCAGAGAGGCGCTGAGGGCGAGAATGTGCTGGCGTTTCATGGTGGTGATTTGAGCAGGGGATTGCGGCGGCGCAACCGTTTCATCGGCCGACTGGATCATATTTGCGTGACCCTGGCGTAATCGGCGGGCTTACAGCGATCTTCCAAGCCTTGCCGAAACGCAGTACGATAGGGCCATGGACATTCTGCGCAACATAAACGCCGCGCCCGGCGGCAGCTTTCTCGACGACCAGTTCCTCATTGCCATGCCCGGCATGAAGGACGACAGGTTTGCGCGCGCGGTCATCTATATCTGCGCCCATAGCGATGAAGGAGCCATGGGGCTGATCGTCAATCAGCCGCAGCAGATGCTGTTTCCCGACCTGCTCGTGCAGCTTGGGATACTCGACGAACAGGAGGCGATCCGGCTGCCCGCGCAGGCGCGTGATTTTGTCGTGCGCAATGGCGGCCCGGTCGACCGCTCGCGCGGCTTCGTGCTGCATTCGGGCGACTACAAGGTGGAATCATCGCTGGCCGTGTCGAGCGATGTCTGCCTGACCGCCACGGTCGATATATTGCGCGCCATTTCGGCGGGGCGCGGCCCCCGCCATGCGCTGATGGCGCTTGGCTATTCGGGGTGGGGCGCTGGCCAGCTGGAAAGCGAGATTGCCGAAAACGGCTGGCTGACCTGCCCGGCCACGCCCGAGCTTCTGTTCGACGCCGATATCGACCGCAAATACGACAAGGCGCTGGCCTCCATCGGCATCGACCTGACGCATCTGAGCGGCGTCGCCGGCCACGCCTGATTTTTTGGCGCTGCGCCGCTCACCCATATCTGATTGGGCATACAGCGTCCCGCTGCAAAAATCAGGCCTGCGCGAGTGGGTACTGCTCTTTCAGCATCTTCAGCACCAGATCGCCCGCGACAGGCGCGCCGAACATGAAGCTTTGCACATATTCGCAACCCATCTGGCGCAATTCGAGCGCATCGCTCTGGTCGGAGATGCCTTCGGCGACCACCGACAGGCCAAGTTCATGCGCCATGTTGACCATGGAGCGCAGCAGCACCGCCCGCTTCGGCGTCGTGTCGTCGACAAAACTCTTGTCGATCTTGATCGTGTCGAAGGGAAAGCGCGTCAGGTAGGAAAGCGACGAATAGCCGGTGCCGAAATCGTCGAGCGACAGGCCGATGCCGAGATGCTTGAGCTTGTTCAGAACGTGGACCGCCTGCTCGGGATTATCCATCACCAGCGATTCGGTCAGTTCAAGGCGGAAGCAGCGCGGCTTGAGGTTGGCGCGGGCGATGACAGAGCGAACGTCGCTGACCAGATCGCGGCGGATAAGGTGCCGGCTGGACAGGTTTACCGACACGGATAGCGGCGCGTCGCTGATCTGCTTTTGCCAGGAGGCCAGGTCTTCGGCGGCTTTCTGCATGGCAAAAAGGCCGAGCTGCACGATCAGCCCGCAGCTTTCCGCGACGGGGATGAAGTCCGCCGGAGGGATCATACCGCGGCGCGGATGGTCCCAGCGTAAGAGGGCCTCGAACCCGGCGATGCTGTTGTCTTCGAGCCGCACGATCGGCTGGTAGGCCAGCGTGAACTCCTTGCGCTCGACGGCGCGGCGCAGGTCGGATTCAAATTGCAGCCGGTCCGACCCGACGGTGCGGAAAGCGGGGCGGAACGGCTCGATGCGGTCGCCGCCAAAGCGCTTGGCCTGATGCATGGCCAGTTCCGCGTCCTTGACCATGTCTTCGGCCGAAGTCTGCTCCGTGTTCCAGCTGATCAGCCCGATGGAGGCCGTCAGCACGATCTCGCGCTTGGCAAAGGTGATCGGCGCGTTGATCGCGTGCTTGATGGCATCCGCCACCGCCGCAATACGGCCGGTGTCCTGCTCGGAAAGAAGCATCAGGGCGAATTGGTCGCCGGCGAAGCGCGACAGCGAATCCTTCGGCTTGAGCAGGCGGTGAAGCCGGCGCGCGACGGTCAACAGGATGGTGTCGCCGGCCGAGATGCCCAAGCCGTCATTGACCTGCTTGAAACGGTCGATGTCGATGACGAAGACGGTAGGCCTCACTTTTTCCTCGGTGCGCGCGATCGAGATGACGGCTTCCAGCCGGTTCATCAGCAGTTCGCGGTTCGGCAGGCCGGTCAAATTGTCGTGCACGGCGTCGTGCAGCAGGCGTTCTTCGGACTTCTTGTGCTCGGTCACGTCAACCATGGTGCCGACGCAGCGGATGACTTCGCCGTCGGAACCGATGACCGGGCGGGCCCGCAGCGCAAACCAGTGATAATGGCCGTCCGCCCCGCGCAGGCGAAAGGTTTGGGAGATCTTGCCGCGCCTGTGCTCCAGGATGATGTCGAGCGTGGTGCGGAACGTATCGCGGTCGTCCGGGTGAAGCACGGGCAGCCAGTTGCGGGCAGCGCCGCCAAGGCTGTTGGGTGCAAGGCCAAGCTGCAGGCT
Organism: Mesorhizobium sp. A623; assembly: GCF_054489405.1. Classification (NCBI taxonomy): domain Bacteria; kingdom Pseudomonadati; phylum Pseudomonadota; class Alphaproteobacteria; order Hyphomicrobiales; family Phyllobacteriaceae; genus Mesorhizobium; species Mesorhizobium sp. A623. Next base: position 20,187 of record NZ_JBTMXB010000014.1, on the reverse strand, counting down.
GACATCGGGCCTTGTGACGACGCGGTCGCGCAGCACGTCCCAGTCCCACACCGTATCGCCGGAGCCGATGACGGCCATTGCCTGCCGTTCGAGGTCGGAGAACAGGCCCTGGTGCAGCGCGCCGCCGGCAAAGGCATGCTGCATGACCGTAAAGCCGATCAGCAGGATGATGAGGATCAATCCGCCGCCAAGTGCGGGCTGGGCGATGTCGTTGTCGAGAACGCCGGTAATCGCCATCCACGAGCCGGTCAGCCACAAAAGCACCATCACCCAGCTTGGCAGGAGCATGATGGCGCGGTCGTAACCGCGTATGCCCAGATAGACGATGAGACCAAGGCCAAGCAGCGCGGTGGCGGCGAAGGAAAGGCGCGCAATGCCGGCCGCGATCGCGGGATCGATGATGGCGATGCCGGCGATCAGCCCGAGCCCGGCAACCCAGGCCATCACCCCGTAGCTGAAATTGCCGTGCCAGCGGTTGAGATTGAGATAGGTGAACAGGAAGACGACGAAGGTGGCGGCAAGCCCCACCTCCGTTCCGGCGCGCCATATCTGCTCGTGGCCGGGCGATATCTGGATGATCTTGTTGAGGAAGCCGAAATCGATGCAGATATAGGCCAGTACGGCCCATGCCAGCGCCGCCGTGGCGGGAAACATCGACGTGCCCTTGACCACGAACAGGATGGTCAGGAACAGCGCCAGCAGGCCGGCAATGCCGATGACGATGCCGCGATACAGCGTGTAGGAATTGATCGTGTCCTTGTAGGCTTCAGGCTCCCACAGATAGACCTGCGGCAGCTTGGGCGAGGCAAGTTCGGCGATGAAAGTGACCACGGTGCCGGGGTTCAGCGTTACGCGGAATACGTCTGCGTCGGGGCTGGTCTGGCGGTCGAGCGCGAAGCCTTCGCTGGGCGTGATCGCCGCAATGCGGGTCGAGCCGAGGTCCGGCCAGAAGATGCCGGAATTCACCAGCCGGAAATGCGGCGCGACGATCAACCTGTCGAGTTGCTGGTCGGTCGTGTTGGCCAGCGCGAACACCGCCCAGTCGCCCGTCGAGCGCGTGTCGTTGGCCTCGACCTCGATGCGCCGCACGATGCCGTCAGGGCCGGGTGCTGTGGAAACCTGAAAATTCTCGCCCTGGTTCCGATAGATTTCGACGGCGCCGGAGAGATCGAGCGCCACGTCGTCGCGGGCGATCTTGATCGGCTCGATGGCATAGGTCGACGTAGCCGAACAGAACATCACGATAGCCGCGAGCACAAAGGAAACCAGCGATCTGATTCGCGGAGAGTTCGTCAAGATCAGCCCTTTGTTCACGCGCTCGGTGGGTCGTCGACGATCCGGGCGTAGAGATAATGGTCCTGCCAGAAGCCATTGATCCTGAGATAGGATCGCAACAGTCCTTCGCGCTGGAATCCGGCTTTTTCAAGCACCCTGATCGACCGGGCGTTGCCGGGAATACAGGCAGCTTCGATCCGGTGCAACCTCAGCGTATCGAAGGCGAAGCGCGCGAGCGTATTTACCGCGTCCGTCATCAGGCCTCGCCCGGCATAGCGCTCGCCGATCCAGTAGCCGATATGGCCGCTTTGCGTGACGCCGTGGCGTATGTTGCCGAGCGTGATGCCGCCGGCAAGCCTGCCGCTTTTTTCGAAAATGAAGAAGGCGACGGCCGTGCCCTGCCCATAATCCTCGCGGTAGCGATGGATGCGGTGGCGCCATGCGGCGCGCTCCAGTTCCTCCGGCGACCAGCGCGGCTCCCACGGCTCGAGGAACGAGCGGCTTTCCCCGCGCAAGGCGGCCCATTCGCGATAGTCGCCGATAGCCGGCACGCGCAGCGTGACGCGTTCACCCTTCAGTGCCGGAAGTTCGCGGCGTAGAAAGGGAAGCGCCAGCACGGCGATGGATCAGACGGCGCGCTTGCGGGCGGCCGCGCGCGATCCCGAAGCCAGGTCGAGCACGTCCTCGTAAGGCGCCAGCGTTCCCACCGGGCCGACGGCGGTGAGCGTCGGCCGGGTCGAAAACAGCCGCCCCGACAGATCGGTCAGCCTGCCGGTGTTCAGCGCGTCGAGCCGCTCCATCAGTTCTTCCTTGGCAACAGGGCGTCCGAACAGCAGCAACTGGCGGGCGATCTGCGAGGCGCGGCTGGACGGGCTTTCCGCCGACATGATGAGGCCGGCGCGGTATTGGGCGCGGGCGCGGTCAAGCTCGGCCTGCAGGATGTTTTCGCCGCAACTCTGCAATTCGTTCATGATGACCGGCACCAGTTCGCCGAGGCTGGTATGACCCGTGGCCGCGTGAACGCCAAAGATGCCGGTGTCGGAAAATCCCCAGTGGAATGCATAGACGGAATAGCACAGGCCGCGCTTTTCGCGGACTTCCTGGAACAGCCTAGAGGACATGCCGCCGCCGAGGATCATCGACAGCACCTGGCTGGCGTAGAAATCGCGCACATGATAGGCGCGGCCCTCGAAGCCCAGCACGATCTGCGCATCCATCAGGTCGCGGTGCTCGCGAAAATCACCGCCGACATATTGCGCATATTGCGGCATCGTGCCGTCGGCCTTGCTGCGGAAGCCGCCGAGCCGTTTCTCCACTTCGCGCACGAACGCGTCGTGCTTGACGTCGCCCGCCGCCACCACGACCATCCGGTCAGCGCCGTATTGGCGGCCGATATAGTCGTGCAACTGCGCCGAGGTGAAGGATTTGACCGTCTCCGGCGTACCCAGGATGGAGCGCCCCAATGTCTGGTGGCGAAAGGCGGTTTCGGTGAAATGGTCGAAGACGACGTCGTCGGGCGTGTCGTGGGCCGCGCCGATTTCCTGCAGGATGACGTGCTGCTCGCGCTCCAGTTCGTTCGGGTCGAATTCCGACTCCTGGAGAATGTCGGCGAGAATATCGACTGCCAGCGGCACGTTGTCGCGCAGCACCCGCGCGAAATAGGACGTGGTCTCGACGCTGGTCGCGGCGTTGATCTCGCCGCCGACATCCTCGATCTCGGAGGCGATCTCGAACGCGCTTCGCCGTTTGGTCCCCTTGAACGCCATGTGTTCAAGAAGATGCGCCATTCCGTGCTCTTCGTCGCGCTCGTTGCGTGCGCCTGATTTGATCCAGACCCCGAGAGCGACCGATTCAATGCTTGGAAGGGTTTCGGTGGCGACTGTCAGGCCGTTCGACAGACGGCTTACCTCTACACCCATATAAAAAAGACTCCTTAACGCGCCGCCCTTGTGCGGCGGTGGATGTAATCTTCCAACATTTTCAACTCAGATGGAAGTACCGAGTATTTTTCTTCCGAATCCATCAGCCCGCCCAGCCATGCGGGCAGGGCCGGCGATACGCCGCTGGCCGCCTCGACGGCCGCCGGGAATTTCGCCGGATGCGCCGTGCCAAGCACCACCATCGGCACCGGGCCGGCATGGCTCGCCGCGACGTGGACCGCCGTGGCCGTATGCGGATCGAGCAGATAATTCGATTTCCCGAGTGTCGAGCGGATCGTCGCCGCCGTCTCTTCCATCGTCGCACGTCCGGCGTCGAATTCGGCGCGGATATTGGCTATTCCCGCGGCTTCGAGCGTGAAAGCGCCGGACTGTTTCAGCCCATCCATATAGCGCCGCACGGTCGCGGCATCGCGGCCGCTGGATTCAAACAGCAGCCGTTCGAAATTCGACGACACCTGAATGTCCATGGAAGGCGAGGTGGTCGCGATGACGCCCTTGGTCGTGTAGGCGCCGGTGGCAAGCGTGCGTGCCAGAATGTCGTTGTCGTTGGTGGCGATGACCAGTTTTTCAATCGGCAGCCCCATCTTCTTGGCGGCGTAGCCGGCGAAAATATCGCCGAAATTACCGGTCGGCACGGTGAACGAAACCGGCCGGTCGGGGCCGCCAAGCGAAAGTGCCGACGAGAAATAATAGACGATCTGGGCCATGATTCGCGCCCAGTTGATCGAATTGACGCCCGACAGTGCAACCCCGTCGCGGAAGGTATGGTCGTTGAACATAGCCTTTACCAGACCCTGGCAATCGTCGAAATTGCCTTCGATGGCGAGCGCGTGGACATTGCTTTCCGTCGATGTCGTCATCTGCCGCTGCTGCACGGGCGATACTTTGCCATGCGGGAACAGAATGAAGATGTCGGTGCGGTCGCGCCCGGCGAACGCGTCGATGGCAGCCCCGCCGGTATCGCCCGAGGTCGCCCCGACGATGGTGGCATGCTGGCCGCGCTCGGCCAAAACATGGTCCATCAGCCGGGCCAGCAATTGCATGGCCACGTCCTTGAAGGCGAGGGTTGGACCGTGGAAAAGCTCGAGCACGAAGCTGTTCGGGCCAAGCTGCACCAGCGGGCAGACGGCTTCGTGCCGGAATGTGGCATAGGCCTCGCGCACGAGACGCTCGAACACGGGCGCCGCGATCTCGCCGCCAAGGAAAGGGGTAAGCACCCTTATGGCAAGGTCGGGATAGGAAAGGCCACGCATGGCTCGGATCTCGGCTTGGGAAAAATGCGGCCACTCGCGCGGGACATAGAGGCCGCCGTCGCGCGCCAGCCCCGCCATCACGGCGTCGGAAAAACCGAGAACGGGTGCTTCCCCGCGTGTACTCACATAGTGCATTGTCAGCCGTCCGTTGGTGCCGGGCTTGCCGGGTTGCAGCAAGGTAGTGGATTTATCCGCTTCGTCAGTCGCATTTTTGCCGTTCGGTTGCTATAGGTCCCCAACTTTGCGAGAGGGAAGCGCAGTCCATGATCTTTCGTTCTTTTAACGGCCGCTTTTTGGCTGGTGTTGTGTTGTCAGGCTTTATGCTCGCCGTCGCGGGTTGCCAGTCAAGCGACAAGGGTGTCTTAGGCGTCGGCGGCGACCAGCAGGCGAAGGTGGAGGATACGCGCGTGAAGGCGAGCGATCTTCTGGCTTATTGCCCGGCGATCACGCTGCGCGCCGGTACTGCTTATTACAATACCTACGCCAAGGGCGGCAAGAAGAAGGCCGACGCGGCGGATGCAGAACAGGACGCATCGGCAGACATCGTCTATCAGGCCGCGATCACCGAGGTGACGCGCGATTGCAGCCGCAATGCGGGCCAGATGACGTTGAATATCGCCGTGGCCGGCAAGGTCGTCCCCGGCCCGAAGGGCGCACCCGGCACCATCACCATGCCGATCCGCGTGGTTGTCGTGCATGGCTCGGACGTGCTTTATTCCCAGCTTCACCAGTACAAGCTGCAGGTAAGCGACATGTCGGCGGCCACGCAGTTCGTGTTCAACGACCCGAACGTCGTCGTGCCGGAACCCGCCGCCAAGGACTACCAGGTCTTCGCCGGTTACGACGAAGGCCCGGTGGACAAAAAGAAGAAGTAGGCTCTCAAGCGTCGGCCGACCACGCCGACAGCGCTTCGATCACGCTTTTCAGTTCCGGCCAGCGCCGTATCACCGTTTCGGCACCCGCCTCGGTCAGGGCGTCCGCGTGGCCAAGATAGCTGTGAGACGCTCCGGTGAAGCCGATCACCCGCATGCCGGCCGCCCTTGCGCCGGCAACGCCATGCACCGAATCCTCGATGACGAAGCAGCGGGCGGGATCGGCGCCCAGGGTCTTGGCCGCGTGCAGGAAAACGTCCGGCGAAGGTTTGGTCTTTCCCGTCGGCGTTTCCAGCGCGGAAAAGATGCGGCCGGCAAACAGCGGCAGCAGGCGCACCCGTTCCAACATGAATTCAATTCGTTCGGTGCGCGAGTTGGAGCAGATGCAAAACGGCACCGGAACGGCGGCCACTGCCTCATGCACGCCTTCGATGGCGCGCACCTCGGCCCGCAGTTTGCGGTCCACCAACTCATCGGCGCGGTCGATCAGCGATATCTGGAACGGAATCTTGGAGATTTCCTCGACCCGGATCAGCACGTCCTTGAAGGTCAGGCCGGCATAGGTTTCGGCCAGTTCTTCAGCCGATATCTCGAACCCCGCATCCGTCAGCAGTTCGGCTTCGACGCGGGCGGCAATGATTTCGGAATCGACGAGGACGCCGTCGCAATCGAAAATGACAAGATCTGGCTGGTGCATGGTTATCCGGGACTGGGAGAATTCGGGCGGGGGCGGCATACACCAAGCAGGGTGCGGCGGCAAATTCGGCAGCTACTTCATTAAATATTTACGCAGAACGGTAACCATAACGAGGCGTAAACAGTAACCGTGTGCCTCGGGTGTAATCATGTCTGCCGTGCGTCTCCTCGCCGACCTCTCCCATGCTCCGCAGCAGTCCGAATGGCTGGACACCATCCTCAAGGGTGACTGTGTCGCCGCGCTAGACCGCCTGCCGGAAAAGTCGGTCGACGTGATTTTCGCCGACCCGCCCTATAATCTCCAGCTTGACGGGGACCTGCACCGGCCGGACCAGTCCAAGGTCGATGCGGTGGACGATGCCTGGGACCAGTTCGACAGTTTCGAGGCCTATGACGCCTTCACCCGCGCCTGGCTTCTGGCGGCGCGCCGCGTGCTGAAGCCCAACGGCACCATCTGGGTCATCGGCTCCTACCACAATATTTTCCGCGTCGGCGCCAAGCTGCAGGACCTCGGTTTCTGGATCCTGAACGACGTCATCTGGCGCAAGACCAATCCGATGCCGAATTTTCGCGGGCGTCGCTTCCAGAACGCGCATGAGACGATGATCTGGGCGTCGCGTGACCAGAAGGGCAAGGGCTACACGTTCAACTATGAATCGCTGAAGGCGTCGAACGATGACGTACAGATGCGTTCGGACTGGCTTTTTCCGATCTGCACCGGCGGCGAGCGTCTCAAGAACGACGATGGCGACAAGCTGCACCCGACGCAAAAGCCGGAGGCGTTGCTTGCCCGCATCATGATGGCTTCGACCAAGCCGGGCGACATCGTGCTCGACCCGTTCTTCGGTTCGGGAACGACGGGTGCCGTGGCCAAGCGGCTCGGCCGGCATTTCGTCGGCATCGAGCGCGAGCAGAAATATATCGATGGCGCGCGCGCACGCATCGATGCGGTCACCACGCTGGACCGCGCCGACCTGACCGTGCTGTCGGGCAAGCGCGCCGAACCGCGCGTCGCCTTTGTCAGCCTGCTCGATACCGGTCTGCTGACGCCGGGCGCCACGCTTTACGATTCGCGCAAGCGCTGGACGGCGAAAGTGCGCGCCGACGGCACGGTGGCGATCGGCGAGGCCGCCGGCTCGATCCACAAGATGGGCGCGCAGGTGCAGGGGCTGGATGCCTGCAACGGCTGGACGTTCTGGCACTATGAGCGCAATGGCGGCCTGACCCCGATCGACGAGCTTCGCCGCATCGCCCGCCTCGGCATGGAGCGGGCGGGGTGAGCGATCGTCCCGTCGCAGGCGGCGGCGCGGCAGCCGCAATCGCCCGGTTGAATCAAATTCTTAAACGCCGCCGCGAAGCGATTCAAATCATGCGGCGATTCCGTACCCGTTAAGGTCCGACTTCAGCTTTTCGGCACCCGTAAACAGCACTGCCTGCCAACCGGCGGCGAAGGCGCCGTCGACATTGGGCTGGCTGTCGTCGATGAACAGCGTCGCAGCCGGGTCGAGGTCGAATGACGCGATGTGGTGATCGTAAATTGCGCGCTCCGGCTTGATCTGGCGGATTTCACCCGACACCGTTACCCCGCGCGGGCGATGCAGGAACGGGAAACGCTGCCGCGCCTCGACGAAGGTATCGGCGGCGAAATTGGTCAGCATGGTCACGTCGTGGCCACCGTCGATCAACCTGTCCATCAGCGCCACGCTGTCCTCATAGGCATGCGGTACCATGGCGTTCCAATGGCGGCGGAAGTTGCGGATGTTTTCCGCGTGGTCCGGATGCGCGGCAATCGCGAGCGCCTCGGCTTCCGCCCAGGACCGACCGCGATCCTGCTCGATGTTCCATTCATGCGTGCAGACATTCTCGAAAAACCATTTCCGCTCATTCGCATCCGGGATCAGCCTGCTGAACGGAATGTTTGGATCGTAGTGGATCAACACCTTGCCGATGTCGAAAACGATGTGGCGGATTTCAGTCATGCTGGTCTCTTCGCTATTTTCTTCGTCGCGCCCGGAATGGCGGCTTCGATGGCCTTTTTCATGACCGTGGGCAAAGCTTCGCCTGAAATGTCGGCCGGCGGCGACCAGAACGCACCGGCAGGAGCCGCAATGTCCGTTTCCGCCCGGAACACGTCCAGTTCGAGCGAAAAATGCGTGAAAACATGGCCGATTCGCCCCGTCTTTTGCCAGTTCCCGGCAAAAGGAGCGGCATCCGGCGTCGTTTCGCCGTCGATTCGCGACGTCCAGCCGGTGGTCGGCACCTCGGTCATGCCGCCAAGCAAGCCCTTGTCGGGACGTTTTCGCAGCAGGATCGCGCCGTCGCTCCGAACCGCCACGAACGCCGCGCCCCTACGCTGCGGCTTGGCCGTCTTGACTGCGCGAACCGGGAAGAACTCCGGGTCGCCCGAATTCGTTGCATCGCAATCGTCGCGAAGCGGGCACAGCATGCAGCGCGGCTTTTTGGGTGTGCAGATGGTCGCGCCGAGGTCCATCATCGCCTGCGCAAAATCGCCCGGCCGCGTGACCGGCGTCAGCCGTTCGACATGCGCGCGGATTTCGACCTTCGCTTGCGGCAAGGGCGTGGTGATCGAAAACAGCCGGGAAACGACCCGCTCGATATTGCCGTCGACAACGGCGGCCGGGCGATCGAAGGCGATGGCCGCAATTGCGGCGGCCGTATAGGGGCCGATGCCGGTCAGGTCGCGCAGACCTTCCTCCGTATCGGGAAATTTCCCGCCAGAAGCGGCGACGCGGTCGGCGCAGGCCTTAAGGTTGCGGGCGCGCGAATAATAGCCAAGCCCGGCCCATGCCTTCATCACGTCCTCGGTTTCAGCCGCCGCCAGCGCTTCCACGGTCGGCCATTTTTCGACGAATGCGTGGAAATAAGATCTGACCGTCTGCACGCCGGTCTGTTGAAGCATCACCTCGGAAAGCCAGACGCGGTAGGGATCAGGCCGCACCCCGCGCGCCAGATCGCCGGGCGGCACGCGCCACGGCAATTCGCGATGGTGCCGGTCGTACCAGGCGAGCAGGCGGGAGGCGACGAGGCCGTCATTGCCCGGCACGGCCTTGCGGGTCTGGTGTTGCGGTGCCATTGATCGGAAAGATTGGCTTTCGTGCCGGTTGGATTGGAGTTGGACAAACGCATGGCACGCAAACCATCCTTCAGCAATCCCGTTCCGGTGAGCGATCTTGCCGCCCGCATCCTCGATCCGGTGCTGCGCAAGCGCGCCGGCATCTCGATCGGACTGGTGCAATCCTGGGACGAGATCGCCGGGCCGCGCCTTAGCCGTCACTCCCGGCCGGAAAAGATCCAGTGGCCGCGCCGCATGCACGAGGACGACCCGTTCCAGCCAGCGGTTCTGGTCATCGCCTGCGAAGGCATGGCGGCACTCCATTTGCAGCACGAGACGGCTGAGGTCATTGCCCGCGTCAATTCCTTCCTCGGTTTCAATGCCATCGGCCGCATCAAGATCGTGCAGAAGCCGCTGACCGGGGCAAAGGAAAAGCACAAACCCACGTTCCGGCCGCTTACCGTGCCGGAGCAAAAGAAGCTGGCGAGCACAGTCGGCCTGATCGAGGACGACGGCCTGCGCGCCTCGCTGGAGCGGCTGGGCGCGACGATTCTGGGAGAAAAGAAATAAAACTCGCGGTTTCGTGATCGTGGCGTCAACTTTTCGCGCTTGGATTGCGCGCGGCCATGCCTTAATTCGCGCCAACATTCGCTTTCATGTAGTTTCATTGCAAAATCCGATTCCAATCAGGTGATTCAAATGAACCGTTCCTTGTCCCGCAGGTCCGTCCTCTCCACGCTGGCCGCTGTGCCGGCGGTAATGGTGCTTGGAGCATGCAGCGATTCCGGTGAGGAGGCGAAGGCGGCCGAGGTCAAGCCAGCCGACGCCATGAAGCCAGCCGACGCGATGAAACCCGCTGACGCCATGAAGCCGGCGGTGGCCGCCCCGGAATCCTCGGGCTCCGTCGACATGACTGAGCTGCTTAAGCCCGGCGCTTTGCCCGACGAGGTCATGGGCGAGGCCGATGCCAAGGTTACGGTGGTCGAATACGCGTCGATGACCTGCCCACATTGCGCGCATTTTGCCGAGACGACCTTCCCGGAAATGAAGAAGAAGTACATCGACACCGGCAAGGTACGCTACATTTTGCGCGAGTTCCCGTTCGACCCGCGCGCCGAGGCCGGTTTCATGCTGGCGCGTTGCTCCGGCGATAATTATTTCGCGATGGTCGATGTGCTGTTCAAGCAACAGGCCAATTGGGTCGCGGTCGACAACGTCAAGGATTCGCTGTTGCAACTGTCCAAGCTGGCTGGTTTTACACAGGAGAGCTTCGACAAATGCTTGACGGACCAGAAGCTTCTTGACCAAGTGAGAGCGGTGCAGAAGCGCGGCGCCGACGAGTTCAAGGTGGACTCGACGCCGACCTTCTTCATCAACGGGAAGACCTACAAGGGGGCGTTGTCGATTGACGAAATTTCGGCGGTTATCGATCCGCTGCTCTAACGTCTCGGCTGTTCTGTTTCAGGCGCGCCTTGCCGCGCGCCTGCGACGGGCGATGCGCGCATGAAATTCTCGCGCCTTCGCCTTCTCGGTTTCAAATCCTTCGTCGAACCCGGCGAATTCGTCATCGAGCGCGGCTTGACCGGCGTGGTCGGGCCGAACGGCTGCGGCAAGTCCAACCTCGTCGAAGCGCTACGCTGGGTGATGGGCGAAAACTCCTACAAGAACATGCGCGCGTCCGGCATGGACGACGTGATCTTTTCGGGATCGGGCACGCGCCCGGCGCGCAACACCGCCGAAGTCACGCTTTTCCTCGATAATTCCAACCGTACCGCGCCCGCCGCTTTCAACGATGCCGACGAGTTGCAGGTGTCGCGCCGCATCGAGCGCGAGGCCGGCTCGGTCTACCGCATCAACGGCAAGGAAGCCCGCGCCAAGGACGTGCAACTGCTTTTTGCCGACCAGTCGACCGGCGCGCGTTCGCCCTCCATGGTCGGGCAGGGCCGCATCGGCGAACTGATCCAGGCCAAGCCGCAAGCCCGCCGCGCGCTGCTGGAAGAGGCGGCCGGCATTTCCGGCCTGCATACCCGCCGCCATGAAGCCGAATTGCGGCTGGGGGGCGCGGAGCAGAACCTTGAGCGGTTGGAGGATGTCGTTGGGCAGTTGGAAAGCCAGATCGAGAGCCTGAAACGGCAGGCACGCCAGGCCTCGCGCTTCAAGAGCCTGTCGGCCGACATCCGCAAGGCCGACGCGACGCTGCTGCATCTGCGCTGGTCGCAGGCCAAGGCGCAGGAGGGCGAGGCGCACTCGGCGCTGGCGACGGCAACCGCGCTGGTCGGCGACCGCGCCGCCGCGCAAATGGCTGCCGCGAAGGAACAGGGCATCGGCGCGCACCATCTGCCGGAATTGCGCGAGGCGGAAGCCGCCGCCGCCGCCGCCTTTCAGCGCCTGTCTATCGCCCGGACGCAGATCGAGGAAGAAGCCGGCCGCATCGGCCAGCGCCAGGCCGAACTCGACCGGCGGCTGCAGCAACTGGACGCCGACATAGAGCGCGAAGAGCGCATGGTTTCCGACAATGCCGATATTCTGGAGCGTCTGGCCGGTGAGGAGCAGGCGCTCCATGCGGAAAATGCCGGCGCTGCCGAGCGCGAGGCCAACACCCGCACCGCCTTCGAGCAGGCTGCGGCGACGTTGGAACGCAGCGAGGCGACGCTGACCAAATTGACCGCCGAAAAGGCGGAAGCGGCGGCCTCGCGCACGCAGATCGAACGCAGCCTGCGCGAAACCGCCGAGCGCCGCGACCGTTTTGCCGGCCAGTTGGCCGAAGTCGACCGCGAACTCTCCGATATTTCTTCGCGCATCGCCGGCCTTGTCGATCCGGCTGAAAAGAAGCTGCTGGTCGAACAGGCTGAGGCGGCGCTGGAGGAAACGGAGGCTGCCGCTGAACACGCCGAGCAGGCGGTGGAGGATGCCCGCGCTGCCGAGTCCGGCGCGCGCACGCCGTTGCAGGATGCCAAGGCGGTACTCGCCGGCATCGAAACCGAAGCGCGCACGCTGGCAAGAATGCTCAATGCGGCGAGCGGCGATCTCTTCCCCGCCGTGCTGGAAAAGATCAGCGTCGAGCGCGGTTTCGAGACGGCCTTGGGCGCAGCTTTGGGCGAAGACCTCGACGCGCCGCTCGACCGCAGCGCGCCGGTGCATTGGGGCGAGGGCGCTGTTCAGCCCGGCGACCCCGCCTTGCCGCAGGGCGTGCAGAGCCTTGCCAGCGTCGTCAACGCACCCGGTCAGTTGGCGCGCCGGCTGGCGCAGATCGGCATTGTCGAGGACAGCGAGGGTCGCAGGCTTCAAGGGCAGCTTGCGCCGGGACAAAGGCTGGTCAGTCGCGCGGGCGCGCTGTGGCGTTGGGACGGTTTTTGCGCGAGCGCCGATGCGCCGACGGCGGCAGCTTTGCGCCTCGAACAGAAGAACAGGTTGGCCGAACTGGATGCGGAAGCCATCCAGGCGACGCTCAAAGTTCGCGGCGCCGAGGAAGCGCTGGCCAAGGCCGAGGCAGCTCTTCGCCTTGCCGGCGAAGCGGAGCGCGACGCACGCCAAGGCTGGCGCGATGCGCAGCATGCGCTGGACGCCGCCCGCAGCGCCTTGGCGCAGGCCGAACGGGCCTCGGGCGAACTGTCCAGTCGCCGCGCTGCTCTGGACGAGGCGCGCTCGCGGGTCGTCGATAGCCACGAGGAAGCGGCGGCGGCCGTGATCGAGGCGGAAGAACTGTTGCAGGACGCCGCCGATCTGAGCGATCTGCAAGCCCGGCTGGAGCAGGCGGCGGCCCATGTCTCGCGCGAGCGCTCGGCTCTTGCCGATGCGCGCGCCGTGCATGAAGGCTTGAAGCGCGAGGCCGAGGCGCGGACGCGCCGGCTGGAGGCCATCAATGCCGAGCGCCGCAACTGGTTGGCGCGCGCCGAAAATGCCTCCGCGCAGATCGCATCGCTTGGCGAGCGCAAGGCGGAAGCCGAGGCGGAGCGCGAAAAGCTGGCCGACGCGCCGGACGAGATTGATGCACGGCGGCGCGCTCTGCTGTCGCAGATCGCTGAAGCGGAAACGCTGCGCAAGGCCGCTGGCGACCGCTTGGCGGAGGCGGAAAGCCGGCAGGCCACGTTCGACAAGTCTGCCATCGCCGCCATTCAGGGACTGGCCGAGGCGCGGGAGGCACGGGCGCGCGCCGAAGAACGCCTGACCGCCGCCGACGAGCGCCGCGCCGAAGTCGAGGCGCGCATCCAGGAAACGCTGAACACGCCGCCGCATCTCGTCATCCGCCACACCGGGCTGGAAGCCGACAGCCCGCTGCCGGACGTCAACGAAGTCGAGCGCCAGCTGGAGCGGCTGAAGATCGAGCGCGAGCGGCTGGGCGCGGTCAATCTGCGCGCCGAGGAAGAACAGCAGGAACTGTCCGACAAGCTCGAGGCCATCGTCTCCGAGCGCGAGGACATTATCGAGGCGATCCGAAAGCTGCGGCAGGCGATCCAGAGCCTGAACCGCGAAGGCCGCGAGCGGCTGCTGGCCGCATTTGACGCGGTCAATGTGCATTTCCAGCGGCTTTTCTCGCATCTGTTCGGCGGCGGCACGGCCGAACTGCAACTGATCGAGTCCGATGATCCGCTCGAAGCCGGCCTCGAAATCCTCGCCCGCCCGCCCGGCAAGAAGCCGCAGACGATGACGCTGCTTTCCGGCGGCGAGCAGGCGCTGACGGCCATGTCGCTGATCTTCGCCGTGTTCCTGACCAATCCAGCACCCATCTGCGTGCTCGACGAAGTCGACGCGCCGCTCGACGATCAGAATGTCGAGCGCTTCTGCAACCTGATGGATGAAATGGCGGCTTCGACCGAAACGCGCTTCGTCATCATCACGCATAACCCGATCACTATGGCGCGCATGAACCGCCTGTTCGGCGTGACGATGGCGGAGCAGGGGGTGAGCCAGCTTGTGTCGGTGGACCTTCAGGCTGCCGAGGCGATGCGCGAGGCAAGCTGACCGCCATTCTGACGAGGCGATTGTATCAGCGCGCGGGGGCTATTTCGCCCGTTCTTCGATGAACCTGTGGATGTAGCGGCTTGGGCGCGGCACAGCCTGGGCATTGGCATCGGCCATAGCGACCGACTGGTGGGTTTTGCGGCGAATGAGATGACCGGTGCCCGGAACCACCTTGTGAACGACGCCGCGGCTGATCGTTTGCATGTTCCAGGCCCAATCCTCGAAGCCGAAGCCTTCGCTTAAATCTGATTCTGGATAGGGATTGTCGAGGTAGATCTCGCGCGCGGCAAAGCTCAGCGCCGTCCAAAAATTCTCGATCATCAGGCCGGCGGGCCGGAATAGCACATCCTCCATATCGACATGGACGAACAGGCGCTTTTCCGCGCCGAAATAGAGGTTCACTTCCGGGTGCCAGACGGTCGGAGCCGGGCGCGCGCCCGCCACGTTGGCCGCGCTTGCCAGCCAGTCCATGCCCCAAAGATCGTCGGCGTCGAGAAAGGCGACATAATGCCCGCTGGCGACGGACACCCCATGATTGCGCGACAGGCCGGGGTCGCCGAAATCCACGGCTTCCATCCGCAAGCCATCGGGACCGTGAGCCCTGACGACCTCGCGGGTCAGCGCATCCGCGCGATCCAGAACCGCGACAGTTTCAACCTCGTACCCGGCTTTTTCGGCCAGCGCCGCTGCGCGTTTCAGGCTTTCCAGCGACGGCTTTGCCAGCATCCCCTCGCGATGCGCAGTCAGTACCGCCGTTATCGATCCCCGCCCCATTCAGCAGTCCCCCGGTCGTATGCGGTTGCGAGGCGAGAATTTCCCGGTAGCGCTTCCAGTCATGGTTTTCACGTAGCCGCCCCCGCATGGCTTCGACACGCGTAACGGCCTGTCGGGGCCTATCCCGGATCTCGCCTAGCGCCTTCACATAGGGCGCCGGATCGTTCGTATCGGCAATCAGCCAGCCCGTCTGCTTGTCGACCAGTTCGCCGATCCCGCCGACATCGGGTGCTACGATGGGCAATCCGGCTGCGGCACTTTCCAGCAATATGTTCGGGATACCGTCCCATAGCGACGTATAGACGAACGCATCGTATTCTCCCAAGGGGAGCCTGTCGAAGCGTTCGAATGGCCCGTGGAAATGCACATGTTCGTGGCGTGCCGCAAGCTCGTCGAGCCAGCCTTCAAGCGCATGGCTGCCGCGCCCCCAGATGTGGAACTCGATCTCCGGTGCGGCCTCCGTGATGCGTATCAAGAGGTCGATGTTTTTCTGCGGCGCGATCCGGCTTGCCCACAGCACACGCAGCAATTGGCCTTTCTTGCGCGCGCGCCTCGCGATCTTGGCCGGTGCAGGCGCCGGCTGGCGCAGGACGACCAGCCGCGCCTGAAGCTCGGCCGGAATGCCGAATTGTTGCGTAACCTCTTCGATATAGGACGCATTGTCGAAATAGATTCCGGCCAGAAAGGGCAGGCAATGACGCAGATAGGTATCGGCATAGCCGCTGCGCCGCCGGTCCGTAGGCGAGAAATCCGGGCAGAACAGCATGGCGTACAGCCGGCTGAAATGCTGGAGCTTGCGGCCGCCGCGCCTGACCGCCTCCCAGCAGGCCTGGCTGTTGACGTTGAGCACCGTGTCGGGCTGCAGGCTGCGAATGAGCAGGTCGACCAGTTCGGCACGCTCTGCCTGCGACAGCGCCGGCTCGATGCGGGAAAGCGAGATCAGCGAAACACCTTCCGGCAGCAGATGCGGCGCTTCCTCCCGGTCATGGTCGGTCAGCACCACCAGAACGGATGCCGCGCCATACGTCTCGGCCAGGGCGCGGATGGCGTGGCAGGCGACGAGATCGGCCCCGCCATGCAAAAGCCATGGCAGGAAGACGACATGGCGCGGCGGCGATGCGAGCGTTTCGACAATATGCTCGAAACAGCGCGACACCCGACTGTTCCTGCGCGCATCGACCACGTCGAGCCGGCCGGCATCGGCGAAATAATCCGCGCCATAAAGCTCCGGGTCCAGATCCTCGACGCCGGCCAGCGTATGCCTGGCAATTTCCAGGGCGCGGGCAGGCTGCTTGGCAATGCGGCCTTCTTCCAGCCCATGGTCGATGAAATGGATAAGCGGATTGAGCCCGACGACGTCGGGATAGCGCATCTGGTACCATTCGGCGTTGAAATCGGGGCCCGGCGAACGGCCCTCCAGCGCGCCATGCACCAGATAGTGCAGCAGCGCGGGATAGTTGGCGGCCGCCACATCGGGATGATGATCGAGATACCATTCGGCATCGAACAGGCCGGAGGCGAGGATGCGGTCGGCCTCGCTGGGCGGCGAGGCGTGAATCTCCAGCCCCCGCGCGCGGCCGTGCTTCAAATAGTGAACGAGCGGATTGAGCTTCGAATTGCGCGCATCGACATGCTGGTCGAGATAGCGCCCTGTATCGAACGACCGGCTGGGCGAAAGCCGATGCTTGCGGCCATGCTGCAGGAAATGCCGGAGCGGATCGACCTCGTCTCGCGCCAGAAGCGATGACGCCTTGATCTCTCTGAAGATCGTGCCGCTTGCATTATTTTCCTTCACTAAAGCAGTCAGATTCCTCTAACAGCTTGTCGAGTTGTGATGTTCATCAGTGAATTCGCTCAAGTTGCAATATTAAGCATAAACCCCTCCGCTCGCCACCGTCCCCGCTGCGTCGCCGGGCAGGAAATCCGCTCCCTTGCCGAAGAGGTTGATGACGCCGTTGGTGCTGGCGAGGTAGCGACTGCCGGTGGCCGAGCCTGACAGGCTGAGGTTCCACAAGGAAATCGTTGCGCAATTGATGGCGCACAGGAACTGGGTAAAGGCCGGCGTGCCTGCGAGCATGAATGTACGATTGGTGCCGGTGAGCACGGCCGGTCCGCTCAGGCCGACGTGGCGGCGTCCGCCGCCCGTTATCACGTAGTCCTGCTCGATGGTGATCCGGCAAGGGCTTTCGGAATTGATGTGATCGGCATTGGCGCCGACCGTCCCGAATTCGACGGCGCCGATGCTGAGTTGCGCGCCGATCCCGATCTGCAATGCATGCATCCAGTCCGCCGGAAAATCGAACTTCACGCCGGTGATCGATAAATGTGCGCCGTTGTCGACGAGGGTGCCGGAATTGAGCACCACATTGGCCGGCGTAGTTTCATTGCCAAGAATCGAGAGCGTGCCGCCACCAAGCAACGGGCGGCTGAGCGTCGCGCCGGCATAGTTGCCGTCGGCGAGTTGGATCACGACATTGTAGATTGAGCAATCGAGCTTGCCGGCCTCATCGACGGCCTTCTGCAAGGTGGCAAAGGCCGTGCCCGCCGTCAGGCCGTTATTGGCATTGGAGCCGGTGGTTGCCACGTAGAATGTACGGTTTGCGGTCAGCGACTCGCGTAGGCCGGTCACGCCGGATGGAAAGGTCGCCTTACCGGTCGCCCGTTCTATCACCAGCGCCTCGGTGAAGGCCGCGCCATCGGCGCTGACTTTGACATGAAAATCGTCGTCGCCGGCAAGTCCGAATTCGGCACGGCCCGAAAAGCCGGTCTGGAACAGCACCGAAGCGGTGTCGCCGGCGTCGGCTTTGTTGATCTTGATCTGGTGCCCAGCACCCTCATGGGTGAATAGCGAGGCCGCCGACGACAGCGCCAAACGGTTGCCCGCGTCTGCGGTAGCGTTCACGCCCAAACGAGCCATGTTCTGCAATTCGTCGAGATTGGCCGCATAATCGGACCAGCCCGAGCTGTTCCGGAAAAGCAGCGCGTTTTCGTCCAGTGCATAGGCCAGCCAGCCGTCGCGTGGCGCGTGGAAGGTCCAGCCTCCGTCCTGCCATGCTGCGATTGCGCCGCCGTGGCCGCTCCACGCGCCAGTGGCATCCACCGGCACAATGTAACGGTCGCCAGGCTGCGGGGAAACCGGAGGAATTTCCACGGTTCTGCTGATGGCGGCCAACTGGATTAAGGCGTCCAGCGCGCGTAGAGCCTCGTTGTGCGTCACATGCTTCTGTGCCTGAGAAGGCATGAGATAAGGAAGATTGAGATTTTCGGTAGAATCCATGTTTGCCACTCCAGATTGCCAGTGGCACAAGTATAGGTAGGGCTTTCGAGGTGTGGATAAGCTCAGGTCGAAAATGGCTGGGGCGCCAGGACAGTAATCCAGTATCTTCTAAGGCATTGTTTTCGCATAAATCATTGTAGTTATTGACATATTTTTCCCGAAACTGTAACACCTGACTGTAACACCGGGATGCTACACGGGGACCGAAATGGCACGCATAAGTTACCTCTTGAGACGCGGCGCAACCTACTATGCTCGCGCCAAAGTTCCGGCCGATCTTATCGACGTGATGGGCAAGCGCGAGCTTGTGAAGGCACTTGGCACCAAAGACGAGAACGAAGCCAAGCGCCTCTTATGGCCGGTGGTCGAGGCATGGAACCGGCAGTTTGATGACATGCGTTCGCGCCGTATGTTGACGCCAGACGACAAGGCCGATGCCGTTTGGCAGCACTACACCGGCACCCTTGAGCGCGATGAGCAATCACGGCAGCAAGCGCCGACTAGCGCCGAAATTGAGGCCGCGACCGAACAAGCCGTTGAACGCGCGCAGCGCGAGAACATCGACGTGCGCGACCCGTTGGCAGTGCTGGACGCCAGTCTTGACGTGATGTTGCTGAAGCGCCGGCGCGAATTCGACGCGCAGGCCCGCCAAGTGAAGCTCGACGCCATGCGTAAGCATCTTGTCGAAGGGGAAACGGCGCTGATTGCCGATGAGGTTGAAGATTACATCGACCGCAACAAACTTCTGATTGACCCGCTATCCCCAGATCGTGGCGACCTCGCCCGGAAGATGATGCGTGCGGAAATCGAAGGCTTAGAGCGCAGCCTTGAGCGTGACCGTGGCGACTATAGCGGCTCGCCGCGCGACCCTATCGTGAAGCCCGCCACTGGCACGTCGCGCGAGCAGGCGAAGCCCGGCGAAACCATCATGGAGATTTTCGAGCAATACTCCCGCGAGAACCCGAAGGCCATCACCGCCGACACGCTGAATCAGGCTCGCCGCGACATCGGAACCTTTGTAGATCATGTCGGCAGCACTTGCCCGATTCACCGGATCGACAAGAAGGCAGTCCGTGAGTGGAAGGCGCTTTTAATGCGCTATCCGGTGAAGGCCACCGAAAGCAACGCCTTCGCTGGCATGAAGCTTGCGCAGATCGTTCGGCACAATGAGAAGGTCGGTAAGCCGGTGATCACGCCGCGCACCGTCAACCGCTACCTGTCGAGCCTTGGCGCTTTTTGTGGTTGGCTGGTTTCGCATGGATACCTCGACCAGAACCCGACCACCGGAATGTCGCTGGCAAAGGAAAAGAAGCGGACCACGATCCCTTTCACGACTGACCAGTTGAACACCCTGTTCAAGTCGCCGCTGTTCACCGGATGCCAAAGCGCCGACGAATGGCGCAATGTCGCCAAGCCCGGCAACGTCCGTATCCGTGATCACCGCTATTGGGTTCCGCTGATCATGCTTTATTCCGGCGCTCGCCCAGCAGAGATAGCGCAGCTTGCCCTTGCAGACGTTCGGCAGGAACACGGCCATTGGATCATGCACATCACCACGGAAGGCGACGGCGGCAAGAGCACCAAGAATGAAGGTTCAATGCGCGTCGTGCCTATTCACCCCGAATTGGTCCGGCTCGGTTTCCTGAAGTATCGCGACGGCATGGAAACGGCAGGGCAGCAACGCCTGTTCCCGCGCGCCGAACGCAATTCGCGCGGGCAGATGATTGCCGACTTCAGCCGGGAATTTGGGCGCTATCTCACGCGGCTCGGCATGAAGGAGGGACGCGGCCTATCGCTTTACAGCTTCCGCCACGGCGCGGCCGATGCCCTTCGCCGGGCCGGCCATCTAGACGAACAGTTCGGGTTCATCCTTGGACATACCAGCGCAACCATGACCGGACGTTACGGCATTATGCCTCAAGGAATGCTTCAGCAGCGCGTCGAATTGGTGAACTCGATTGCCTATTCCGGCCTGACGATTGATCACCTTGTATGAATTAATTCCTATTATTATAGGAAAATAGTCCTTTTCTACTTGCCGCGCGAATCAACCTATGAGAGAATC